>MFBO01000001.1:0-725 GCA_001774995.1 Candidatus Curtissbacteria bacterium RIFCSPLOWO2_01_FULL_38_11b
ATTTATAGATTACCTTGAGGCAATCCGCTCAGCCGGCGATGACCCGGCAACAGTAGAATTTGATCCGGATTTAGATGCCGTTAACGTGATGACGGTCCACTCTGCCAAGGGTTTGGAATTCCCCGTAGTCTTTCTGGTGAATTTAGTTTCCGATCGTTTCCCGACTCGTTTCAGAAGCGAGGCTATTGAGGTTCCCCAAAGTCTAATTCGCGAAACCTTACCTTCCGGCGACTGGCATATGCAGGAAGAGCGCCGGCTTTTTTATGTTGGCCAAACTCGCGCCATGGATCTTTTATACTTCACCCACTCTCGCGACATCGGCGGCAAACGCATCAAAAAAATCTCACCGTTTGTTTTGGAGGCTCTTGATAAACAAAGATCCGAAAAAAACCTTATACGCCTCTCACCATTTGAGAAAATCGAAAAATTTGCACCTGTTCCGGCTACCCTAACCCCAAATGCCCAGCAAACTCTCTTTTTCGATACAGACATATTAAAACTTACCCAAGGAGCTATCGATGACTACTTAACATGCGCTTTCAAATACCGCTACATTCACATCCTTCGCCTACCCATTGTTCGCCATCACGCAATCGTTTACGGATCCGCTCTGCATATAGCTGTAGCCCAGTTTTTCCGTGCCAAAAAAGCGGGCAGACATTTTACTTTGCCGCAACTTTTAGAAAGTTTTGAAAATGCCTGGGATAGCGAAGGATTTTTAACAA
>MFBO01000001.1:753-12845 GCA_001774995.1 Candidatus Curtissbacteria bacterium RIFCSPLOWO2_01_FULL_38_11b
TAGCGAAGGATTTTTAACAATTGAGCACGAAGAGAAAAGAAAAAACCAGGGTACAATTGCTCTTCAAAAATTTTACAAGCGGGAGTTAAAATCAAAAGATATACCTAGTTTAATTGAAGCCGGTTTTAAGTTTTCTCTTGAAGGAGTTACAGTTACAGGTCGCTACGATAGGGTAGATGTCAAACCTGGATCCAAAGTTACTATTATCGATTACAAATCTTCAGAGAATATTGACCAAGATCGTGCAAATTCTCAGGCCAAAGAATCAACGCAACTTTCAATCTATGCACTTTCCTATTACAAAGCTCACAGGATTATTCCCGAAAAAGTAGCCTTGCACTTTCTGGATAATGGCATTGAAGGATCTTATTCTCCAACAAAAAAGGATTTGCAAAAAACCGAAAAATTAATTTTACAAACAGCTGAAAACATCCGCCGGGATGCCAAAAATAACAAATTTGTCGCCAACCCCAAATATTTCGGCCGCGAACCTGCATGTGTATACTGTGCATACAACTCAATCTGTCCGTTTAGTTTAGCAAAACCTTAATCCAACCTCGTAGGTTTCAAACGCATAACCTACGAGGTTAACGATTATGCAAATTTTTGTAGGAGCCATATTAGTAATTATCGCCCTTGTTCTTCTATTCGTTATTCTCGTTGGTATTTTTTATTCCATTGATCTTTTCCTAGATCTTCCTTATGTCGCAACCCAACGAAACAAAATCGACACGATCATCAAACTTGCCCAAATTAAAAAAGGGGAGACAGCTGTCGACTTGGGCTCTGGCGACGGCAGGTTACTTTTTGCTTCAGCCAAAAAAGGCGCCAAAGCCATTGGCTACGAACTTAATCCTTTTTTGATAGCCTTGACTCTCATCCACACTAAACTCAAAGGTTTGGGTAACGAAGTTTGGATCGAGCGAAAAAGCATGTGGACAGCAGATCTTAAAGTCGCCGATGTCATTTTTGTTTATTCTTTGAAAAAACACATCAAAAAGTTTGAAGATTTCGTCTTTCAAAACACCCGCCCGGGAACCCGTATCATAGTCAACCTACATCCATTTCCCGATAAGAAACCGGCCAAATCGAAAAACGGGATTTTTCTTTACAAAATTTGAATTTGGTTGTTGCATCTCATCCACGCTTCATTTTCAAAAAAGTCCAGCGCAACCTGTCTGCAAAATTCAAGCTTTTATAAAGCGCATTTTTTAAAATCAAATCATAGGTCCCTATATACTCAACATGAACCGGCCCGTAACCTGCCTTAAATCTGTGAAACCCATACCACGGATCACGCTCACTGGCATCAGGTGCAAGCGCACCCCACATGTCAAAAATCTTCAATCCCATTTTTTTACCCCACCTCATTGCTTCCCAGGCAATTAAGTTTGAAGCCATCACCTCTTTGTGTTCCACAGATGAACCACCGTATGGGTAATACAAAGTGTCTTTAAAATTAAAAAGCATCCAGGCAACAAGAGGTACATTTCGGTATCTGGCGATTAAAACTCTGGCCATATTTGTGCTCGCCAAGGTTTGCCAGACAAATTTGTGATACTGGGGTGTATGGCCAAAATATTTTTGGCGTCGCGTTGTTTCGAAATAAAGTTTTAAATAAATATCAAAATCAATTTCATCCGTACTTTCATTAACCTCTACACCATATCTTTGGGCAAGATTAATGTTATATCGGGTTTTTGGATGCATTGCCGAAAGCAATTGAGTCTCACTTTTGGTTAAATCAATTAAAAAATTGTATTTTGTAAAAAGAGATTTATTAGAAACTATCAATCCCAATTTTTTGAAATTACCCTGAATGTTACTGACAGTTTGACCAGTTGGTAATATTACGTTTGGTTCCAATTTTATATACGCGGCATTTTTGGCTTTTGCAACCTCTTTTAAGGTTTCAATCATTTTTTTGTCTGGCATTGGTCCTTTAGGAAAATAGCCAATTGTTTGGGGGAAAAAGGGAACGGAGTGAAATGTCAACTGATAAGCGGATATTAACTTTTGGCCCTCAAAATGGCCCATACGAACTAAATCCAAACCTGTTTTCCTTCTAAATTCGCCCCACTCCCACGATTGCACTATATGATTAACAGTTTTGTTATAAAGGTTTTTTTCGTTTTCCTCAACTTCGCGAACAATCATAATGGGTATCTCTATCCTACCACTGATTTTGGCCTCAACTTATATTTTAAATAAATAAATGAAAGTAGGTTTGCAGTAAGCAGCGCCGGAAGTAAGATCTCAGAAATGCTTGCAAAGTTTGAAATTAAAATCGCAAGTATCACCACCAACGCTCCAAATAAATATTTAAAATTGCCGACAGCAGGCGATGTCATTGGTTCGGGAAGCATAACCAGAGCAAACATTAGAACCGTTGGGTCAATAATTGTTCTTAAGGCAAATTCAACCGGGTTAAATATCAAAAGGTAAATCCCATAAATAACCAGAAAGCCTACGGGCAAAAATAACCTTTTTAGTCTTAATAAGATTCTCACCATCAGTGGTATTAGAATAATCAAAGGTGAGTGACTCCAGGCAATACCCCACCAGGAAACAGTCGTTCCCAAAATAAAATAGACACCCATGATACCAAAGGCAGCCGGATTAAAAATATGTTGTCTTACGCCAGCTGCCAAGAAATGTTTACTAATTGATGTTAAAATTGCTGCCGTCAAAATTACATAAAATGGCTCACTTGGAGAAAGTATCAGACCAATCAAGAACCCGGAAACCACTGCTGCTGTTGGTAGATAAGCAAAGCTTGCGGTCCTCCCCCGCAAAGCGGGGTGCGGGCCTAAAATCTTGCGATACCTAAGACTAGTCAATCCGACATCAAGTGCTGCAATTATCGCGATTGCAAGCAAGGGATATAGAATAATTGGAAAAATATTACCAGATTCTCTGAAATGCCACAGATTTAGGAGCCAAACTAAACATAAGGTGAAGCCAACATGGAGCCTGTTATCATTCCAAAGAATTTTGAAGTTCACAACTCATTTTAACAAAACAAGACTCATTGCAATTATACCCAATGGAGGTTTTACATCGGAGCAATTAACTCTTGCGGTATGTCCACCACAAACCGTAAGTCTTGACAGTAAATTTTACATACAATATAATGACATCATATGTTTAACTTTCCTAAAACTACAACCGTTCGCGAAATTCAAAGGAACTATAAAAAAATATTTGAAGAGGTTAAGAGAACCAAAGAGCCTATTGTGGTTATGAAAAATAATAAACCCGACATCGCAATTGTTGATATAAAAAAACTCGAAGAACTCGAAGCGATTGCCTCAGCAAATCAAGGATTTCTGGAATACCTTCAAGGTAAAGCCAAAAGTTACAAGTCACTTGCCCACATCAAGTGAAAATTAAAAGCATTCAATATTCTCCTGAATTTATTAAAAGATGGAAAAGAGTCCCCAAAAATATTAAGCAAAAAGCGATAGTCAAAGAGAAATTATTTAGGCAAAATTGTTTCCACCCTTCACTTAAAACCCATAAATTGAAAGGAGAATTAAGTTATCAGTGGGCATATTCTATAGATTATCATTGGAGGATAGTCTTTTATTTGAATGGTAATAAAGCTATATTTACCACGGTTGGGACACATTCTGTGTATAAGTAAACATTAGATTGCCGCAACCAACTCCTGGGGTATATCCACCACAAACCTCGAGACTAAATTAGCAGAAGTTGTGCCAAAGTAAAGCCTCTGTGTTGCATACGAAAGATAAAGCTTTTCGCGGGCGCGCGTCATACCAACATAGGCGAGACGCCTTTCCTCCTCAAGCTGCTGCGGATCAAGCAAGCTTCTTGAATGTGGAAAAAGCCCTTCTTCCATTCCCACAATAAATACATTTTCAAATTCCAAACCCTTGGCGGCATGAATTGTCATTAACGTTACCACGTTCACACTGTCGCCTTTTTCAAACGACTTCTCGGGCGATATCATGCCTTCCATCAAAGCGATATTTTCTAAAAAGCTTGCCAAATTCTCAAAATCGGAAGCAACAGACTTTAATTCTTTAACGTTTTCGACTCGCATCAACCCTTGCTCGCTACCATCATCAATTATTTTTAAATAATCGGTTGCTTCCAGCAATTTGTCAATTAGGATGATAGGGGAGATATGGGAAACTTCTTGCGTTTTTTTGACAAACTCCAAAAAATTTTTAAATCTGCCTTTGCCTAATTTTTCGACTCGATTTTTGGAAACAGAATCGCGGCTATTTAAAATTAGCCTCAAATACGCCAAAATGTCTTTTACTTCTTTTCGCTCGTAAAAGCGGATCCCCCCGTAAATTCTGTAAGGAATATTATCATGTAAAAAACTTTCTTCAATTGCCCGTGATTGGGCATTGGTTCTATAAAGAACAGCAAATGACGAAAAAGGCAAGGTTGACTCTAAAATCCGCTCAACGATGAAATTCGCTTCGTCAATTTCACTTTGCGCATTGTAAATTGCAATTTTTTCACCCTCTTTATTTTTGGTCCACAAAGAAAGCACAGGGTGAGTACTGTTTTTGACAATGACACTATTGGCAGCAGAAAGTATCGTCTTGGTGCTTCGGTAATTTTGCTCTAAATTGAAAACGTGAGCATCTTTAAAATCCCTTTCAAAATTCAAAATATTTCGAAAATCCGCGCCGCGGAAAGAATAGATCGCCTGCGATGCATCACCAACAACGGTCAAGTTGCCATGATTAGAAGCCAAAAGTTTGGTCAGTACATACTGGGCTGTATTAACATCCTGATACTCATCAATAAGTACATATTTGAATCGCCTTGCATATTTATCAAGTATTACACTATTTGTCTCCAAAAGCCGGACAGTTTTAAAAATCAGATCGTCAAAATCCAATGCCCCGGTTTTATCTATTTCCTTTTGATAAAGCGCGTACACGCGGGCAGCAGTTTCTCCAAAGTAGCCGCGGGCAAACTCAGCATACTGGTTTACGTCCAAAAGCTCAGATTTGGCAGAAGATATTGCGTTTAAAATTGAAGAAGGTCGAAAGTTCTTTGTGGGAATATTTGAATCCTTCATTATTCTTTTAATTAAAGATAGCGAATCATCATCGTCATAGATCAAAAACCCGGCAGGAATGCCTGCGTGTTTGCCGTCAATTCGAAGTAACCTTGCGCAAAATGCATGGAAAGTACCGACAAATGGAATTTGGGTATATCCGGACTCACTCCCGGAGTGTTCTCCAGAATGCGGCTTAACCCCACTCCGGGAGTGTACCAAGCGATAGATCCTCTCCTTCATCTCATTTGCCGCTTTATTGGTAAAGGTTACAGCAAGAATTGCAGTCGGAGAAACTCCTTTGGCGAGCAGATAGGCAACCTTATACGTCAATACCCGTGTCTTTCCACTGCCTGCTCCAGCCAGAATCAACACCGGCCCCTCAGTCTGTTCAACAGCCTCAATCTGTATTGGATTAAGATCAGAAAGTAAATTCATAGGTTAGTTAGATAGATCGATAGTTAGGTAGATGGATAGCTTTTATACCACCGAACTATCAAACTATCCAACTACAAACCTAAATCCGATTATATCAATACTTCCACCGATATAAATCACACGATATAATAGTAGTCACCATGATTAAGGTGTTAGATTTCTGGGCCGAGTGGTGCATTGATCCTCAGACCCCAGTTTTAACGGAAAACGGATACCTGCCCGCCCAAGAAATAAAGGCCGGCCAAAAACTTGTTACTATAGACCCCAAAACTTACAAAAAAGGTCTAAAGAACGTTCGAAAAATTAGGGTTTTTAAAAATACTCCATCTAAAAAAATTGTCTTAGAAACAGGTAGAATATTAATTGGCGACGATAACCATTTAGTATTAACAGAAGAGGGATTCAAAAGTCTCAAAGATGTTGAAATAGGCGACAAAGTATTAATTGACCCCACCCAAACAAAGGCATATTACTCAGACTCAGACACAGCTATTTTAAAAACCACCAACAACAATTTTGCAGATAAACGTTTACAAGAGTTAAATCTCTTACCATTGAAATTCAAGGACTCAAGGTTACCAATCCTTGCTCGCTTGCTAGGATATGTAATAACAGATGGTTATCTATACGAAGACTTAAAACATAATGTTTATGAAACCCACTTTTATGCTGGGAAGGAAAAAGACGCCCAAAACATAAAGAATGACCTCAAAGTTTTAGGTTTCGAAAAATTGGAAATTAAAAGACAAATCAAAGATTGTCAAATCCAACAAAGAAAATTTACAATTGATGTCATCCGTTGTAGGAATTTTAATCGAGCATTATTTTTCTTATTTAATGCCCTTGGAGCCCCAGTAGGTCGCAAGAAAAATCAAGCATATTTTGTCCCGGATTGGATTATGTCCGGGAACCTAACCCTCAAAAGAGAGTTTCTAAGCGGCTGGCTTGGTGGTGACGGCGCTAAAATTGCCTACCACATTAAGCGCGGCGGGTACAGCTCGCATCATGCTAACTTTACAGTAAATGCCATTGAGTTTCACAAAGAAAAAGACTTAGAACGAGAAGGGATTCTCTACGCCAAACAGTTGGGCTATCTTTTAGAAGAGTTAGCAGTTAAAGTGAGGAAAATTTCAAGTAGTGATGACGAAGATGGTGTAGTTATATCCCTGAAAGTTTCAACAGACTACACGTCATTACTCAATTTAGCAAAAATCGGCTACGCATATGCTGCCACAAAAAATGCAAACACGTCCTGCGTTCGAGAATTTATAAAGTATAGACTCTTTGAGAGAAAAAGATACGAGCAAATCAAGGTTGCAGTTTTAAAATGGCAAGCTATAGGGGTAAGCGATAGGGATATTGCCCGAAATCTTCAAATTCCACCACACACTGCAATCAGCTGGCGATACACTCACAGAGAAACTAATATAGTTCATCCATCTCTAAGTGGGGAAGCGATTTTCACAAAATGGCTTGAGACGCGACAACAAAACGAGTTTTTATGGGAAAACATTATTGAGACCGAAGATGCCAATCGTCGTGAGGTAATCGGTATTACCGTTGATTTACCACATACTATCATCACAAACGGCATAGTTTCTCACAATTGCGGACCTTGCAAATTTATGGAACCTCTAATTGAGGAGCTTGAAAAAGAGTTTAAAGGTAAGGTAGATTTTGAAAAAATCAATGTAGACGAAAATCAGGAACTAACTGCAAAGCACGGCGTTATGTCTATCCCGACTTATATTTTTTTAAAAGACGACAAAGAAGTCGAAAGGATAATTGGCGCAACCCAAAAGGAAAATTTTATCAAATCAATCTCCAAGCATGAATAGGAATCTTCCTTTAATTGTAGCCAATCTCAAGGCTAATAAATCTTGGGATGAGGTTTCAACCTGGATTGACGATGTCGTACAGGCAGCTCAGAAATTTAAAGGAACCATTATTTTTTGTCCATCGTATCCGTTTTTAAATTCATCATTTCAAAAAATTTCTCAAAACGGCATCAATCTTAAATTGGGAAGCCAGGATATATCTCGCTTTGAACAAGGTGCCTATACAGGTGAAGTCGCCGCCAGCCAAATTGCCGATTTAGTTCAGTTTGCTATAATCGGCCATTCCGAACGTCGCCAAAATTTTAAAGAGGACCAAAAGATTTTAGAGGCAAAAGTCAAAAATGCCCAAAATGCCAAAATTGAGCCGATTTTTTGCGTCCAAGATGAAAATACTTCTATCCCAAAATCACTGTCAATTATTGCTTATGAACCTGTTTTTGCAATCGGAACAAATAACCCCGACTCTCCCGAAAACGTCCAGGATTTTGGCAAAAGGCTAAAGGCAAATGGCACCTATACTATTCTTTATGGCGGGTCAGTCTCCGCCGGAAACGTCAAGACTTATGTTAAAGAGCACATCCACGGGGTTCTGGTTGGGGCAACCAATAGTCTTGATCCTCAAAAATTTATTGGTATTATCAGCTCACTAAATTAATGCGCGAAATCGGCATCCACCACTCAAAGTCTTCAAAAAAAGGCAGAATTTTAAAGATATTATTCTTAACTGTAATCTTTACAGCAATGCTTGTTATTATTATCAAGTTTTTAGATTTGGATAAAAATGTATTAAAAGGACCGCGAACAGTAGTTAAATTAATAACAAATTCAGGCCTTGATTCCGATAATAACCGGGTAAATGTACTACTTTTGGGAACAGGCGGCACCGGCCACGAAGGCCCTGATCTTACAGACACGATGATACTGGCCTCCCTTGAAGAGGATGCAAAAGACGTGATTTTAATCTCTATCCCGCGCGACCTTTGGGCAGGAAACATCTCTGCCAAAATAAATCATGCTTATGCTTATGGTCAAGAAAAGGATGGCGTTGGGTTAAAACTATCTCGTGAAACAATTGAATCTCTTTTAGGCTTGCCCGTGCATTATGCCGTAAGAGTAGATTTTTCCGGCTTTGTCAAAGCGGTAGATTTGGTTGGTGGCCTTGATGTCGATGTTGAAAGTCCTTTTAACGATACTCGCTATCCTATTGCCGGCAAAGAAGACGATCTTTGTAATCTAACATTAGAAATTATCCAAGAGAATGGGCAAAGAAAAGAAGTCGTTAAAACTGCCACGGGCTCTGCAATTCCCCTTTTGGAAATCAACGACAAAAATGACCCTTTTACTTGTCGATATGAAAATTTAACTTTTCAAAAAGGACCGACTCGCATGGATGGTACAACTTCCCTAAAATTTGTTCGCTCCCGCTATGGCACAAACGGCGAGGGCTCGGATTTTGCTCGCTCGGCACGCCAGCAAAAGGTGCTCCTGGCATTTCGCCAACAAGTTTTGTCAAAAGAAACTCTAACTAACCCCAAAACAACCATCGATCTTATAAAAACCTTTGGTGCATCAATAGATACAGATATCCTCGACGAAGACATACCTCTTTTTGCCAAACTAGCTACAAAAATCGACCCGGCAACCATCAGAAGAATCGTACTTGACGCAACCCGCCAAGATAGCGTTTTGCAAATAGGTGACCCAACTGCCCACGGCGGACAATATGTCTTAGTCCCTAAAGGTACCTGGGAAGATCTTGCCGACTACTTAAACGGCGAGATTTTTAAGTTGGAAGAAAAATAATAAGGAATAATTCGAATTCTACTCGCGAAAGGATAAAACCAGCTTTACTGCGCCTATTACAAACAAAACCACCCCACCAATTAAAAGCAAATAGGTAAGCTCTGTTGAACCTGCAGCAGGTAGAGATGAACTTGTACCCCCCTTAGATGCGGAACTTGTAGACGAAGTCTGAGCAAGAGCAGACGAAGCAAATGTCAACCAGAGAATTGCTGAAGTTGAAATACCGGTTATTTTGGCAATCGCAGACTTTTTCATGGCAGCTAATATTTAACTCTACTTTAAGCTTAAATGGTCTAAAAGTTGTTTGTCAAGGGCGAGCTTTGCGAGCCCGAAGACCCTGAGTGTTACTTAGAAGATTTTTTAGAAGTTGTTTTTGCTTTTGGCAAAGAAGAAGCTTTCGTCGGTTTCAATTTCTTTGCTAACCGAGACTTGAGTCTTGCCGCCTTATTCTTATGAATCACGTTAGTCTTGCTGGTTCGATCCAGAGCTTTATACGCAAGTCTCAGTGCTTCAGCAGTCGGCTTTTTTAAGAATTTTTTAACGGCCTCCTTATACGCTTTTTTGCGCCGCAAGTTATAAACCGCTTTTCGCTTATCTTGCCTGACCTTTTTGATCGCTTGTTTTGTAACCGGCATTTTATTAAGATACCTCTAAATCCTTCAAAATTTTCAATTTGAATTTTATAATTTTCAATGAATTTTCAATGTTTTAAATTTTGAAACATTTAGATTTCATTTCGAATTTTAAATTGTAAATTAAGAATTTATAATTTTTGTTTCGAATTTCGAATTTAGGTATTCGAATTTTGGGTAAGTATATCACATGCTCAATCTATTCAAAAACGGCGCGCATATTTTCAAAAGAAAACAAGAAGATATTCTTTCTGCGGCATTTTTAATAACTGTTTCCATTGCTCTTTCACGAATTCTTGGATTTGTGCGTTTGAGACTCCTTGCTGGATACTTCGGTGAAGACCTGCATCTACTTGATGCCTATTTTGCAGCAACCATAATCCCAGATTCTATTTTTGAAGTATTCATCTTTGGAAGCATCGCACTAGCTTTTATACCTGTTTTTTCCAAACATTTATCCCATGATAAATTAGATTACGCATGGAGACTTGCCTCAGTCCTCATGACTTTGGGATTTATCTTTTTTCTAGTTGCCGGTATATTCATCTTTGTTTTTTCAGATAAAATTGCTCTGCTTGTTGCCCCCGGCCTTGTTTCCCAAGCGCCCCAAACACAGCATGTTATTTCTAGACTTTTGCAAATAATTATTTTTTCCCAATTGTTTTTTGTTGTTTCTATTTTCTTGACAGGAATCCTGCATTCATTCCAAAGATTCCTGGTTCCTGCACTTGCCTCTGTCTTTTACAATATTGGTATTATCCTCTCCATAATTTTCTTGGCACCGGTTTTTGGAATTTACGCAGCTGCCATAGGTATGATTTTTGGCGCTCTCTTGCACCTCGTAGTTCAGCTTCCTCTAATCTCATCGTTGGGTTTTAAATACAGACCGCTTGTTGATTTTAAAAATAAAGATGTTCGCGAAATGATTAGGTTAATGTGGCCAAGATCGGCGGCAATTGGTCTAACCAGGCTTACCGAAATAGTAAATATAGCCTTAGCATCCAGCGCTGCAATCGGCTCCATTGTTGCCCTAAACTTTGCTCAAGTCCTGCAAATTGCCCCCACTGCTTTTTTTGCATCATCAATTTCCCAAGCAGCATTTGTCTTTTTTGCGATCGAATATAACAAAGGCCGCAAAAATCAATTTAAAAAAATTTTTACCCAAAGTCTTCACCAAATTCTTTTTCTGGTACTTCCGGCAGCGGCTATTTTAGCAATTTTAAGAGTTCCCGTCGTCAGACTAATTTTTGGTGCCCGTGATCTTCCATGGGAAACTACCGTATTAACTGCAAGAACTCTATTGGCATTCTCGATTGGTATTGCAGCCCAAGGTGTCAACTTGCTGCTTATTCGGGGATTTCATGCAATTCACGATAGCTTTACCCCTGTTCGCGTTATTCTAGTTTCAACTACACTCGGTATTCTTCTTTCATTGATATTTATATTGGTTTTTAAACTTCCGATAATTTGGCTTGCTATTTCTTATTCAATTTCAAATATCCTAACTGCTATTGTCCTACTTTTCCTTTTGGATAAAAAAGTAGGCAGTTTTGATAAAAAACAAATGTTTCTGCCAATTTTCAAAATTGGCACGATTTCTGCCCTCATGGCAATTTTCCTGTATATACCTATGAAGCTTTTGGACCAATTGGTTTTTGACACGACCCGCACCATTGGTCTGATTTTTTTAACTGCTATAGCAGGATTTGTCGGTCTTTCTGTTTACGTAATTCTCTCGTGGATATTTAAAGTGGAACAGCTCGTGATTTTTATTCACTTCGGCAAACGAGTTTTAAGCTGGCCTGCTAAACTCAAGACTCCACCACCACCAACCTCCATTGAAGCCCAGCAGCCGAATCCATGAGGTGAATGCAACCATTAGGCCAAAAACTTGACAATGGACCTATAGCTTAAATATAATACGCCTCAATATGGCAGAGCAATTTAGAACACTGGCTGATTATCTCGAGAAAGTTGGGAAAAAACAGGGTGCTCAACTCACCAGAGATTTGGCCCAGTCATTGCTCAACGCTGATTTAATTACGAAAAACTTGCCAGTTAGAATTGTTGACGAAGACGGCAAGACACAAGCTGAAGTAAGTAGATCTTCGGAAGCACTTCGTGATCTTCGAAAAGAGACATTTGACCTTCTCGCAATTATCAGGGAACCTACTGCCGAAGAACGACAAGAAATTGAAAAAAGAGACGGCGTTTTCTTACCGGTTGAAGCCAAATCACTTGAAACAGTTTACAGTGAAAATAGCGAATATTTTAGATACGTTAACCCTTCAGAAAGTTTAAGAAGCTATACACCACCTCAAGCATTTGAAGTTGCCA
>MFBO01000002.1:0-5875 GCA_001774995.1 Candidatus Curtissbacteria bacterium RIFCSPLOWO2_01_FULL_38_11b
ATTTTCGCCAGGTTCTGTATAGGACCTTACGCAGTCTATCCGGAACCTCTTTTGATTTCTTGATTAACTTTCTAGTTTTCATATAAATCCCCTTCTATTGGTTAAAAAGCCACAAAAATCCCCTATAAAAAAACCTTCGGGGAGTATGGGCCTTTAACCCATAGTGAGGAATTTATGAATGGGAAGTGTAGCACAACCGAAGCCCAATGTCAAGTT
Source organism: Candidatus Curtissbacteria bacterium RIFCSPLOWO2_01_FULL_38_11b (assembly GCA_001774995.1). Classification (GTDB taxonomy): domain Bacteria; phylum Patescibacteriota; class Microgenomatia; order Curtissbacterales; family GWA2-41-24; genus MFBO01. The sequence goes on from MFBO01000002.1 coordinate 217, forward strand.
ATATAGAAGGACCGATAGTAAGCTTATCCATGCACCACTCTACCCATCGAACCATCCTACTATCCATCTAATTTTGATATCATTAACTCAATGCCTATTTCTACGCTATACGCTAAACGACTAAAGACTAACGCCAAGAAAAAGTTAAAAATCTTGCTTGCCCTACGAAGCTTTAGCGTAGTAGGGTCACTAGTCTTAATCCTCTCTGGCTGCAGCGCCATTGGTTACAGCAAGCCTGCTGCCCTTCAGGTTACATCAACTCCCCAAGCATCTGTTTTTCTGGATGGAAAACATATAGGCAAAACGCCGTTTTATTCAGATCAACTAAAAGCACAAGAGTACACAATTAAAGTTACAGTTTCCGATGCCACCTATGTAGACAAAATTACCTTAACCCAAGGCACATTGACGGTAGTCAATCGAGATTTATCATCAAACTTTTTGGCACAATCTGGGGAAAATCTCTCACTTGTGCCCAGCAGTCATGGATTTTTTGTCATTTCCTGGCCTGCGGATGCTGACATTACAATAGACGGCAAATACATTGCCAAAACTCCAAGTCTTGTAAAAGATTTGATTGATACTGAACATAAAGTATTAATTTCGAAGACCGGGTTTGTTGATCGTGAATTTGCTATAAAATCCTCATCAAAATACCAACTTCTTGCCGACGTTACTTTGGCTTCTCAAGTCGCCAAAGGTGTAACCCCCAAGCAGACTACCCATCAAGCCGAGGCTAAACAGGTTGAGATACTTTCCGCACCTGGCGGCTTTGTACGCCTAAGACGCGATCCTAATACAAAATCTGAAGAAATTGGCAGAATTAAAAGTGGAGAGACCGCTGAAGTAATTCAAGAAACAGACGACTACTTTCAAGTAAAATTTGAAGGGAAGCTGGGTTGGATTCCAACTCAATACACTAAAGAGGTCGAGTAGATCTGATTAGGCCCGCAGCTTGTGAGGACCGCAAGCTTAGCTTTAGTAGCTAGTCTTTGACTAGATACGCAAGCTTAGCTTTAGTAGCTAGTCTTTGACTAGATACGCAAGCTTAGCTTATATTTAAATTAATGGTGGCAAAATCCATAATCAAACTCATCGATGAAGCGGTTATCCCGGCACTCATCTTGATTGTTACCAAAATGCTGGGTCTTTATTTGACAAGTGCTATTTTTAATCTTCCATTTGAAATAAAGATGCGCAGTTTTTTAGGTTTCCTGCCGGCACTTCACTTTGCCAATCTAACTAGTTACATAACAGCCGAGAATTACTCAAACTTGGCTATGTTTCTGGCAGTTTGCTTAGGCACGATTTTTGTTTTGATTCAAGCGCACTTTTTTCATAGCAGCCACATCCATCCGAATCTTCATGCTAAACTTGAGCGCTTTAATCTGCAAGCACTAGTTACTCCAAGTTATCATCTTTATCATCAGGCAGTGATCTGGTTGCTGTTTTTGTGGATAACCGTGGGGTTTCTGACTCTTTCTACAATCCGCAGCATAACTTATCCTCAAATTACTATCGTCGCTTTTATAATAGCTGCCAATTTTTCGTGGGTTTTGGCAATAGACATTGAGAGGGAAGTCGAGATTACGAGAGAAGTATGAAATGGGAAATGAGAAACTAGACAATGAGGTGGGAAGTGAGAAGAAAAATCTCACATCTCACATCAAAAATCCAGTTTCTCACGTCCAACTTCTCACATCAGATACATTATGAAACTCAATATTTTGACCAAATTCACTCTTAACTTCCTTGCAGTCATTCTACTGCTAACCCTTATCGGGGCGCCCTTTTACTTTGCTCGCAACTTTTCCCAAGTTGCCGGTGTGAGAAGCTCAAACCCCTATTTAATTGTCTCTCAAGTCGATAAGTTTCCAGATATGACGCTTGTGCAAGCTGGCGATAACTTTAAAATTACATTCACTAAACAAAACCTATCCCAAGCATATTTATCGGTTCTTATACTCAATAATCCTACCAACCAAAGCAAAACTTATAGTTTAGAGACGCCCAACGACTCGCTAGCGGTATTTTTTGGCGCTGATTTAGATAATCCTGTTGCCGAAGTTAATGTACCCGCTGGAGCCTCGGTACCTATTAGTTTAATTTCATCGTCCCCTGATTCATCTCAAACGGCTGAATTTTTCATCAAGTCGAATTAGTAAAACCTTTTTGGGTGAAATCGAGATCCGACCAAATTTAAAAAGTTGGTTTCTTGTAGGCTTGCTTTTACGCAAGAAATCTTAAAATTTTAACCGGTAAAATTTCTCCCCCGTAAATAATCAAAAAAACCAAAGAAACCCAGATAACTACAGCGGCAAGTAGCGGGATATCGGAAAGTAAAACCCGCTCCGGTGATTCGCCCTCTTTTTTTTCATAGATAACATAAAGGTATCTCATCACACCGTAAATAACAAAAGGTACAGTTGCCATTAGCCATTTGGAGGCCAAAAAGGTTCTAGGCAAAAAATCGCCAAAAAGAACCAGAACCTGAGGACCGGCAAATGGAGGTGGCTGCAAAAATGTAAACATTGTATAAGAAAACCAGGTTGAGGTTGCAAACATTACAGTTAACGAATCAAGCAAATTTTCAGGATAATGCTGCAAAATCTTCCTTGTCGCTAGGTCTGTTGAGCTCGAACCCAAAAGCAAAGTTCTTTCACTTCTTCTTTTACCAATTGCCAGGAAAAGGGCCAAAGATGCCACAGTCAAAATAAACCAAACCGTAACATGGGCATCAATTAAAACCGCTCCTGCAAAAACGCGCAGCAAAAAGCCGGAAGCAATCGCCATTACATCAAGAAGAATAAAAGATCTCAAAGTTAACGAATAGGCGATCTGAAGTAGGGCATAAGCAATCACAGAAAACATAAAAAATGGGGATATAGCACTTGAGATAAAAATAGCCAAAAGCAAAAATCCGATGCCAAAAAATGCAGCTAAAATAGGATGAATCTTGCCCGCTGGAATTGGCCTTGTTTTCTTAAAAGGGTGGGCCTGATCGCGTTTATAATCTATAACGTCGTTAATTAGATAAGTGCCGGATGTCGTAATCGAAAAAATTACAAAACCCCAAATTGTCAAAAAAAGCTTATCCGGATTAAAAAATTCGCCCTCAAAAATCAAAGCCGCAAATAGTGCAAAATTTTTGAGCCATTGTCTTGGGCGTGAGGAAACAAGTAGCCAAAAGGGAAGCCAAACTATTTTTGGACCTTTTGAGGTAAATTCATATTTAGCCAAAGTAAACCTCCTAAGATTATTATAGCGACCACTACACCTGCAAATAGCTTCTCAACCGACGGCAAAAAAAGTGCAATTGCGCCTAAAATAGCACACAAAAGCCAATAAAACAAGGCAACTCTCCTTTGGCCAAAACCCATCTCCATAAGTCTATGATGCAAGTGCCCCCTGTCTCCTAAAAACGGAGAAGTTCCGGCAACAATCCTGCGAATTACGGTAAATACACCGTCAATCAGTGGCACTGCCATTACCAAAATTGCCGTACCAACTTTAGCTCCCGAAAGTATTGCAGCTACTGCGACCAAAAAGCCCAAAAAGTAAGACCCTGAATCACCTGGGAATATTTTTGCCGGGTAAAAATTGTAAAATAGAAAGCCTAGAGTTGCCCCAGCACCAATTAAAGTGATTTTAGAAACAATCAATTGATTTTGATCTCCTGGGTAAAACCGTAGCGATGCAACAAATATCACAAGTAGGGTAATTAGAACAATTCCTGGCATTTGCCCATCAACACCAGCAGAGAAATTGACCATGTTTATAACCCAAACAATCCAAAAAAGTGCAAAAAGATCGGCCAAAACCACAATCGAGTGTCTTCCAAAAAAATCGAAAAATAGACGCAATTTATCTAATCTTATGACATCGCCCAAACTTTCTCCCCATCCGCCGAAACTGTAAAAAGGGTTTGTTATAAAACTAATGCCAATACCAGAACTCACCACGATCAAGACTGCTAAAATTTGGGCGCCAAATTTAAACCAGGGTTTTAGGTCGAATTTATCGTCCAAAACTCCAGCTATTATCAAAACAAAGCCCCCCAAAATTATTCCTAAAAGTTTCTGGGAAATTGGCAAGACTAATAGAGTTGCCATTAAAAAAGCTATAAAAATTGGCACCCCCCCTGCCCGCGGGACACACTTCTTATGCAATTTGGCAGGATGATTATGCAAAATAGGGTCATCGACTAGACCATATGTTTTTGCCAAATATATCGTTACTGGTGTCAAAATAAAAACAAGACCAAAGGCAATAATAAAAGGCAAAACAAAACTCATACTAAAAGTGAAATGATTTTAGTCATGTCATAAAGTGCAGCAAAAGCACATATTGCACTGAAAGTTAAAAGTACTCGATATAAAAACAATTCAGCTAAAACAAACCTGGCAATTACATAGTTAATAGCCACAAAAAACAGAGTTAATCCTGGAAGAATCCAAATGGCAATAGGGCCGGCAAGCATCGGCTCTCCCCAAGGTTTTGAATAAAAAATTGGCAGTTGAGGAGGCAGTTTTTGAAAAGAGACTAAAATAAGAGCAACTTGGACAAAAACCGAAATAGCACAAAATGCAATGCAAAGAAAAGAAAAGCGATCTAAATATAATTTACTATGCGCTTCTACTCTTAATCCGAATCGCAGGTTTGAGCCGTCATGCGTTTGATTTACCATAAACTACATTTTACGTGCGTAAAATTGGGCAGTCTCAATTTTAGCCACATGAGTATAACGAGCGGCAATTATATTCTCAAGTTCGACAAAGTAACCAATCGATGATTCGCTCTTAATTATATAATTCGGCAGTCTTTTATTAATATCGTCTAAAACCTCTTCTTTACCATTTGGAACCCCGAAAACATGGAAAGATGTCACATAGCGAGAGGGATTTTTCGCATCAATTATCGCATAAAGCCACGGATAATCTCCCCAGATATAAATAGAATCGCCAATAGCATGATTTGCCCTTATTGCATCAGATAACGCCATAATTGTATTGACATTTCTGTCAAAATAATTGTTGTAATTATCGATAGTCTTCGTACCAGTAGCAAAGTCGACAAAGTTCATATAGTATTTGAACTGGTTTATTGGCCCTCCAGAAAGAAAATCCGAAAACAAAAGTCTTGTCAAAAACAACAAGGGCAGGAAAAAACTTAACGCAAAAATTGATCTTGAGAGCGTAATTTTAAAAGGAAAATTAATTGATGCTACTAAAAGCGAAACTGCCGGTACAGCCTGCACAAGATAATGACCGTATGTCCTTCCCGAAAAATAACTACCCAAAAACGAAAAAGCGCTCCATAATAGAAAAAGATGAAAAACACTAACATCATAAGTTTTGAATTTTTTAAATAGACCATATGAGATTGTGGCAAAAATCGGTAAGAATTTAGAAACGTTGATTAAAATTGCATACCGAGGACTTTCCTCAAGATAAATTTGATAATAAGTGTAGGCAGCAAATATAAAGTCATCTAATAATTTTTTTGGGACAAAATAGGCAATAGTTACTAAAAAGGGGAGTGCAAATCCTAAAGAAAGAACAAACCCCTTTTTAAAAAATATCAGAAAGTTTTTCTCATGAAGATAAACAAAAATACCCAAAGCAGCAGCTTCCAGTGCGCCTACTTGTTTGTATAAAGA
>MFBO01000002.1:5951-12123 GCA_001774995.1 Candidatus Curtissbacteria bacterium RIFCSPLOWO2_01_FULL_38_11b
AAAGATATCGGCAAAATCATAAAAATCTCAGTTAGTGCCAAATTACCCTCAAGCAGCCTCAGTGAAGTCAGAAGCCCGAATATAAAAGTAGCAACCAATGATCGTCTTGCACCCAGAATACTTTGAGCAATTTCATAAACAACTGCCGCCGTTGCCAGAACCACAATTGCCGCTACCAAATGCAGCCAAAACATCGAGACCCCAAAAAACTTAAAAATCGCAGCGTATGTCAGATAAATCATTGGCGGTTTATTATCCCAAGCCGTTTGGTAAAGTACTCCTCCTAAGTTCAAATTCCGCCCAACAGCTGCAAAAATCCCTTCATCCCCGTACCAGAAAGGTTCAAAAAGGGAAGGGAAGCGGAAGACAAAAGTAGCAAAAAGAATGACTACGAAAAGTAAATGCTGCTTCTTCATATAAATTTCTAATTTCTAATATCTAATTCCTAAACAATATCCAAATAACAAATTACCAAATAACAAACGTGTTTGGAAATTGTAAATTTAGATTTGTAATTTGTTTAGTATTTAGATATTGATTTTTAGAATTTATTTAGTAATTAGGTCAATTAGGGTAATTAGTAATTTTAATGGAAGGTCCCGGTCTCATCTCAAAATATCGAACGTTAATATCATCAGAAATCGTCACGACTCCGTTTTCAACATAAGCATCCAAAAGACTCTTGCCCGAAAATTGAACCAAACCCTCCGGCAAAACCACTAAATCGTTATCAAGTCCAAGCCGATTTCTATAGTATAGAACTTCGGCAAAAGAGGGAAGTACGGTCACAATTTTATCATCAGGTTTAATCTGCGCTGTGATATTTTCTCGATACACTTCTCTAAAGCTATAAGGCGAGCGGGTAAAGGTCAAAATATCAACTGCCACTGAAAGTGTAATCAAGCCAATCATTGTCAGTGTAAACAGGGGTTGCTTAAGTTTCTGGGCAGTATGAACCATCACCATTGCCAGTGGCACAGATGCGCCGATTAAATATCGCCAGAAAAATATTGGACGAAAAGGCAAATGTGTATCACCAATTTTAAAACCGGGTAATGTTGCCAGAATAAAAGGTACGATTGCCCAAAGCCAAGTTAAAAGATATGGCTTTTCGAATCTCCGCCCTGCCTGCCCGTCCTCTTGACGGGAGTTTGGCTCAGGATGTCTCAGAACGTGCTGTGCAATTCCAATAATCAAAAGCAAAATCGAAAGACTAAATAGCCAAGGGCGAATGGCGTTTCCATGCTCTCCGCCCAAAATTCTCAAAAGTGCCTCATAGTGCGTTCGCCTATCAATACCGCCTATCCAGTAATCCCCCGCAACCGAATTTAATTGACCTAGAAGATAAGGGAGCCAAGGTAGATAAAGTAAAGCAACAACAAAATATGCTGCGATCGCTGCAAAAAGCATTTTTCTTTCGAAGAGTAATATATATAAAAACTCGGCCGCCAGTATAAAAAACATGTAATAGTGAGTGTAAATTCCGAGTGTCGAAAATAAGATGAAAGCAATAGCGCTTCTTAAAGTAAATTGTTTAGATAACTCGATCAAGAAAAAGATGGACCCTGTCGCCGCAAAGGCAAACATTGTGTAGTTTCTGGCTTCAAATGCGTACGTAAAAAAGATAGGATTTGTGGCAACTACAGCCGCAGAAAGGAGTCCAAATTGCCTTCCTCGCACATAACTTGCCAGCTTGAACACCATTAAGATGGTTGCAAGATAAAAAACAATAGAGACGATCCTCGTAGAGACTTCCGTTGCGGGGAAAATCTTATACCAAAGTTCAATTATTGTGTAATATCCCGGCGGATGAAAATCGGCAGCCGTGGTCGCGAGCATCTCCCTGTAGGGGAGCTGAGAAATCAAAGAAGTCCAAGCTTCGTCCCCCCAAAACCCGCGCGTCAAATAATTCTGTGTCAGTGAAAACATTCTCAATCAGTATAGACACAATTTAAGAAGCTTGACAAGTATAACGAAAATTAGTAAAATCGTCATACCAAATCCGTTATGCAACAAGTCACTGTTGGCACTAAATATCAAATAGTTATTCCCAAAGAGGTAAGAAAAAAAATAAAAGGCATAAAACCGGGCACCAAAGTAGTTGTAGGGTCTGTGGATGACCAGACAATAACTGTAAGGAAATTGAAGAAAAATTGGCTGGAAGCAACTCAGGGTATAGCAAAAGAGGCTTGGAAGAATGTCGATACTACGAAATATTTAGAAGATTTACGAAATGAATGGGAAAAGTAAACCCAAAAAAGATTGCGCTTGATAGTAACGTATTCATTTACCATTTTGAAGAAAATTTACATTTTATTCCATTCACCCGAAAGATCTTTCAGGAGTTATCCTCAAAAAATCTCAAGGCAATTACAAGTGTAATTAGTTTAGTTGAAACTCTTGCGTATCCCGCCCCACAAAAAGTTATAGAAGCAATAAAAGAAGCCTTCTCGACCCTACCTAATGTTACGATCGTCAATGTCGACCAACAGATCGCCATTGAGGCAGCCAGAATTAGAAGAAATTACAAATTTCGCCTGCCGGACGCTATCCAACTGGCAACAGCCCTATATGCCAAAGCGCAGATTTTCGTCACAAACGACAAACGTCTGAAAGTTTTTAAACAGTTGCCAATTACCCTATTAACTGAGATTGTGTAATCCCCCAAAACCCCCGAGTCAGATAATTCTGAGCCAAGGAAAACATAAAACCAGTATAGCAAGTAATAATCTGAAAATCGCCCAACAGAGACAGCGACCCATAGTTTGACTAGTTGGCTTCAAAGTCGTATAATTCGCTACCAAACATGACAACAGAAACGAGTCCAGCACTTTTGCACAAAAACCCTACTGAGATCGTGTATGGTTTTCGACCTCAAAATTCCGAATTTAGCCACAATGTTTCAAAAGAAACTGCTATAAATGCAGGAATTAAAGTTGCAGCTGCAGCAATATTTACCATAGGTTTATACAAGGTAGTAACTGCAGACAGTTTTACAGATTTAATAATTGGTGGAGTTTTAATGTACGCTGGCTATAAAATCTTCACTCACAAATCCCAGAAAGCCACTTAAACTTTTTCCGTCACCCGATTCTCAAAAAACAACCCTATACGTCTTAGCTCTAAAAAACCTCACAATTTACGCAATTGCCAGATTTGTGAGGGTTTTAGGTTCAAATCTTCTCAGTAACTCGATACTCCAAATACTTTCCTAACATCAATCTCGTGTGTGCATCGATTCCGGGCAGCGCTGTAAAAATAAATGTGGCAACAGGCATCAAAACAAACTCAAAAGGTGTCAATATTTTTCTGAAAAGCGAAACTTTGTGCTCTCTTTTTGGCCTTTGGCGAAAATCGATTATCAAAATTATTGCTAAAAATACCCAGCAGAATGTAAGCATTCCAAAAGCCAGCCGCGGCAAATTCTGTCCCATTACGGTTTGTGCAAAAACCGGGTTCAAAATAACAGGTACTGTTGCGCCTAGTGTTATCGCAAACCAGTTAACCGGCCACAAAAAATGATCCTCCAAAACTTTAAAAACCCGAATTGTGCGCTTCCAAAAAGGAATCTCGGTATGAGTCAGCCAGTTTTTAATAAAATAGGCATCATCGGAAACCCCCCATGCCCAGCGTTTCTCTTGCTCATAAAGATTAACAAGTGATTTAAAATAAGTTGAAGATTCGGCCGCGTCTGCATAAGCCGGCAAAAAGATCGGTTCAACATCCACTTTGCCTTCTTTGGCAAAATAGCTTTTGAAAAAGATCCTGTAATCCTCGGGAATAACATCGATGTCCCAGTATCCCACGTCATCAAGAAGCTTTAGGGAAGTTGAATAAATAGAGTAATTAACCAGTCTATCTGTTCTGGAATTTAAGCCTGTTTGCCAAATGGAGGAAAATGTACTCATTACCCGAATCGGTGCTGGCACCTGCCAGATATTGTTATAAAAAAGCACGATCGGCTGCCAAAAATGAAGATGCGGCAAATCATTTGATAAAAATTTAAAAGCTAGAGCCGAAAGGTACTTTTCAAATAAAATCCCGTCAGCGTCTTTAGAAGTAACGGTAATAAAGTTAATATCTCTCTTTTGTTTATCAACCAGAAGCTTTTTTGCAAGCTTCCCTGCATATGCCTGATTTGATGATTTACCCTTAACTTCCTGTGAAATATCCGGATGATATGAAATAAGAAGATTTGCAAATTTTCCTTTGTATTTTTTCTCAATTGTCCGCGCCTTTTGCTGTGCACTTTTACCCTCCCTTTTTTCAAACGCCACACAAACAGATATCTGCATTCGCGGGAAATCTTGCCTAACAAGTGAATCCAAGCCTTTCTCAATTGTGTGTAAGGGTTCAAGGTAAGTAGGCACAATTACCAAATGATGAATTTTTGAAAAGCCCTTCAGTTTCCCAACATCGGCAAGCCAATCGAATCTTTTGGCTGCATTTAGTTTCAGATGCGACATCGTTGAAGTAGCTGCAAGAGCCGCCGATTTATAAAACCAGAAAATCACGAAAAAGATTACGTAATAGGCTACATAATGGGGGATAATAAAACTTCCCCAAAACGGGAAAAGAATTAATGTCCACGAAAAAGTTCCCGGTAATATTTCCAGGAAGCGATGAACTTGTTTGTCATAGCGCTCAACGAATCGCTTTAGCATGATTATTTCGGAATACTCAGAAAACTCAGTGAGTCAGTATATCGGTAACCCAGTGTATCGGATAATCAGTGCCATCGGTAAATCAGTTTGTCAGTGCTTCTGAGCATCCGATTAACTGATCCTTCTAGTTTTCTGATCATCTGATCTTTTCTGAGTATTCTGAGTTTTCTGGTAATTCTCAAATTCCAAATATCAATTTTCCAAACAAGAAATTTGTTTGGGATTTTGAAAATTGAAACATTAGAATTTGTTTCGTATTTAGTGCTTCGTGCTTAGAATTTGAAAAGCCTGTTGGCATTCTCTGTTGTCGCCTCTGCTATTTTATCAAAAGGCAAACCGCGAAGGTCTGCCAAAAACTGGGCTATAATTCTAACATTTTTAGGCTCATTTTTACCACCTCGATACGGTTCTGGTGCCAAAAACGGTGAATCAGTCTCAATTAAAATTCGCTTCATTGGAGCTTTTTTGGAAACTTCGACAATATCAGTGGCATTTTTAAATGTGACAATTCCAGAAAAAGAGATATAAAATCCAAGATCAAGAGCTTTCTTTGCAGCTTCCCAATTACCAGTCCAGCTATGAAAAACCCCCTTCAAATTTTCAGTTTTAAATTTTAAATTTTCAATTAAGCCAAATATTTCACCCCAAGCGTTGCGGCAGTGGGTTATAAGTGGCAAATCTACATCCGCCGCTAACTTAATCTGCCCATCAAACAATTCCCTCTGAAACCATCTCTCCTTCTTACTAGTCCCTAGACCCTGACCCCTAGACCCTAAATAATAATCGAGCCCGCATTCACCAATCGCCACAACTTTATCCGACGATCCCACAATCTGCTTCAGTGTTTCGAAACAGGAAAGCAAACCGAATTTCTCTACGTCCCCTTTGCCGTCTTTAGGATGAATACCGACCGAGGCATAAATTTGCAATTTCTTATCCGATAAATTCTCAGCTATTTCAATCGCTTTTTTGCTTTCCTCAAGCGTCGTGCCGACAGTAATTATCTTTCTAACCCCAGCCTCTCTTGCTCGTACAAGTACATCATCCAAATTATCCACACTTGCCCCTCGAAGCCCCGCAATGCGGGGCGAAGTGGGGAAATCTAGATGGGCGTGAGAATCAACTAAATTGACTTTAGTTCCTAATCCTTCATCCTTCATCCTTCATCCTTCAGCATTAGTCATTATATGCGGGGGAACAACGGTTTTTCTGCTGACACTTTTCCCGTAAATTGATCTAAAATTTTCTCAGACGTTTCGGGTAAAAACGGGCTCAAATTAAAGGCTATTTCGCGCACTTCCTGGGCAATTGGCCCGATTACTTTCTTTAGAGCCCGACCCTCAAGCTCCCACGGTTTCTCATCATTAATTTTTCTGTCAAGCGCTGATATTTCCTCCCAGAGCGAAATTAATGCCTGGTCAAATCTGTAAATTACTAAATTATCAGAAACGCCTTTTTTAAAATGAAAGTTTTTCTTGGCAGGCAGGCTTAAATTTGTATCAGACGCT
>MFBO01000003.1 GCA_001774995.1 Candidatus Curtissbacteria bacterium RIFCSPLOWO2_01_FULL_38_11b
TTGGAATATAAATAGAAAATAGACAGCAACAATAATAATTATTAAACTTGCTGCAGCAATAATATATGTACTTTTATAAGACCTTTGCATTGATAAATCTGGCAGTTTTTAATTTCCTTTCTGTTAAGTTTTCAATCATGCTATCAAGAAAAGACAAAAGTTTCAAATTGTTAGCTCTATTTAATTTTATTTTTCCATTTGTGTTGTAATCATTTGCATTTTCAAGTTCAATGAACAATTGCTTTAGAGGTGAAGATACAAGCTGAGAGCTGGCAAGATAGCCAAGATTTTTAAGTAACTTGATTTTAAAAACATTTGATATGTAACTGAAATTGTCGAGTGTGGATACTTTTTGGAGAAAATTCAAAAGCAAATAAAACACCTTTGAGCTTTTTTGGTTTATCGGAGTTAACAGGTTAACAATTTCCAAAAGGTGATAAATATAGTTAACCTTTTCTGGTGTCAAATTTTCTATGCCGAAGGCTTTTTTAACTTCGACTTCGGTTAGTAAATCAATATTTTTACCTTTGGCAATAAAGACTTCACACCAGTTTCCAAGTTCAACATGTCCTGATTTTTTTGAAGTCGGCCTTCTAACACCTTTAGCAATACAGGTTAGTTTACCATGATCTTTAGTATATAGAGTGAGTAATTTATCGGCTTCCCCTAAATTTTTCTGCAAGAGTATGATGCCTTCAGTTTTAAAATACATAATTAATCACCCCATCGAGATTAACTCGATGGGGACCCCATGAACTACCACTGCTTAACAGCAGTGGTATCCTCAGGCTTCGCCTTCGGCAAGTACGTAATTGTTCAATTCACCCACGGATAAAAACCCGTGGTACTCTTGAACAATTATAGAAGAAAAACATAGCTTCCTATCTAAATTTTAACAATAAATTCCTTATCTGTTTCAAGCAGGAATGGCTTTTGCTTTTTGCCAAAAGCCTCGATCTGGTAGGAGTGAGCAGGAGTCCCTGGCTGTTTTTGGATAAGAAGTTTATAATTGTTTTCAACTTTGAGAGGAACAGTATATTCAAGCTCTACTTTGGCAGTTCCTTCAGGCCTAATTGTTAAGAATCCCTCAAAAACAGTTTTATTAAGATCAACTGACGCCGTTAAGGCAACTTCTAAACCTTCGGATTTTGTTAATGTTGACCCTTTTGGAACATATATTCTTATAAAGTCTCTGTAAATACCGGAAAGACACAATCCCCCTTTCCTTTCCAAAGAGCAATTATCACCGCGCCTTGGATACTTGTATTCAATGGTAACTTTCTTTTCAATATTGTCATCTTTACCTTTTTTGATAACTTGCTTTATTTCTTCTGTGATATAAAGATTTGATTTGGCACCGGCAAAATTCGCTTCGTTGATATGGATGTAATCACCATCAAATTCGTAAAGTCTGCCTGCGAAATTGATTTTCTCTGCAGCTTCTTGGGATCTGGCATCTTTAAAATATAGCAGGAGATCCTTTTTTTGTAGAGATACCATTATGGTATTTAATATGTTTGGCCAAGTCGATTTTGGGGCTTCGAATGTTTTGGCCATCATTTGTTGCATTAAAACACCGATTATCCCTTTTCGACCACTTTTTTCAAATGCAACCGGCTGGTCTGCATATTTTTCCAGTTCATATATTATTTGGGGACAAGCACATTCTTCTACTTCTTCTGCCGTAAATTTTGTGCCAACCGCTTCTATCGGCCCAAGTACATTTATCATGGCCAAAACAAATCGGGTATCAAGAGCAATAATTCCGTCAATATCTTTTGGTCCTGAAGAACTTTGGTAAAGCTCTTCAAATTGATAAACGGAAGCTAAATAATCAGGAGATAGATTTGAATCACGTATGTTGAAAGTTGGAACATTGGGTAAGTATTTTAATATTGGAGCCGGAGCCGGAATTTTTTTGGTCAAGGAATTATCTAGCTCGTAAATATCCTGAGAGCCTTCTGATTCTATATTACCCTTGTTGACTTTAAAAATAGCGTAGGCTGTTATAAAACCCCCTGATGGTCTTAATTCTTTATCATTCAACAGTAAAATTAAATATTTCTTTTCAGCAGATGCTCCCATGATTTCTGGCAGAACTTCAATTAAAGGCTTGGCTTCAACAATAAATGATTCGATTTGGTCTATAGTCGTTTTGGCAGATTGTAGTTTTGAGCCGGGTTTTGCGGGCAAGAAATTTGGATAACGCCAGGATTGAATTTTGTCAATTTGAACTCTTGCGATTTTAAGGTCGGATCCGATTTCATCAAGCTTGGGGGTAACTTTTGCAAGCGTCTCTATACCTTGGGCTATTCTTTCTTGAGCGGTTCCCCCTAAAAATGTACCTTCACCTTTAAAACCCAATACATCAGCATAAGGTGTAATTGCTTCTGTTAAGGTTTGTGCCGCATCTAGAGCAGCTATTGCAGCAGAAACTGCTCGCTGGCTATCTGCTACATACCAACCAAAAACCGGTAATACTCTTATAGGTGTAAATATAATTAGTGACCATTTAATGTATTGAAAATCTCTCTTTGCATCTTTTATATAAGCTTTGGTTGCATCCAGATCCTGTAATTTGGCAGCACCTGCTACTTTAACTGTCGATGATAATGCACGTTTAGCTAATATACCGGTTAAAACAGCCAGTACTAAATAAAAGAAGATTATTAAAATTAAAGCCTTTTTAATTTTGTTGGGTAATTTGATTAACATGGTTAAACTTTTAAACAGCGCCTGTGCCTATTATCATTGAAAATGGTGTTTTTGCTATTATCCACAAATCATAAACTATTGATCGCCTTTTGACATAGACAGCATCCATCTGGGCTCTTTTGTCGAAGTTAATATGCGACCTGCCTGAAACCTGCCAAGGACCGGACGCACCTGGTCTTGCCACTAAAATTAGTTTAGCGAATTTTTTGGTTTGGGGATAGACGGTTTGCTGGTGCTTAAGTTCATCGGGCTGATAAGCTCTTGGCCCGACAAGTGACATGTCGCCTTTTAAAACATTAACGAGTTGGGGCAGTTCGTCAATTGAAAACCTTCTTAGGATTTTACCAATCGGTGTTACTCTTGGGTCATTTGTAAGTTTGAAGCTATTTTCTTGATATTGCTTTTTGAGCTTGGGATTATTTTCCAGATATTGCCGCGCATGAACTGTCTTACCTCTTATCCTATACATATGCATACTTCTAAATTTAAGCATTTTGAAAAGTCTACCATTTTTACCTACTCTTGTAGGGCGATAAAATATTGGACCCGAAGAAGTTAGTTTAATTAAAACAGCAAAAATGGCAATTAGAGGAAAACACAGAATCAAAGCAAGAAAACTGCCAATAATGTCTATAAACCGTTTGGCAAAATCGTAGAACATAAGGTGAAAATCTTGTGAATTATAGGTAGTCGTTTTTGTTTTGGGATTTCAAATGTTCAATGACCTTTTTTACTTCGTTAGTTTTATCTTTAGCACAAACCAAAAGTGCATCTCGGGTGTCTACAATAACTAATCCTTTTACTCCTACGGCTGCGACCAGTTTATCTTTTAAAGTTGCATAAATTAAGCTGTCTTTAACATCAATCTCAAGAACTTCTCCTTGAATAATATTGTCCTCCGGTTTTGTGGCCATTTCATCTTTAAGTTCTTTCCATGTGCCAACGTCTCTCCAACCAAGATCGGCGGAGATTACAATTTGATCATGACCCGTCAGTTTCGAATTAATTGCAAAATCTATTGAATTTTTGGGAATTTTTGAGTATTCGTTGGTTAGAACCGGCTCTTGTTTGGATGTACCCCAAGCTTTTTGGATTTTATTGAGAGGTTCAACGGCTTCCTTAAAATATTTTTCGAAAAACCTAATCATTTTCTTTGCCGACCAAAGTGAATAACCAATGTGCCACAGATATTCCCAGGATTCTGCAAACTTTTTAGCTTCACTAAATTGGGGCTTTTCGATTTGTGTTACAAATTCAAAGATTCCAAGCCCATTGACATTTTTGATCATTTTGCCGACTTTGAGATAACCCAGAGCTACACTTGGAAATGTAGGTCTCACCCCAATTTCTACAAATTTATCGAGTTCATGAGCCGTTTTGTCGGCTAGTTCAATTGCTTTAATAAATTCCTTTTCATTTTTGACTACATGATCACTCCAAAGACCTAAAACATTGGGGTTTGAAAATTTTTTATCCAAAACTATAGCGGCTAATCCAATTGCGGCTGCGGTATCGCGCATTTCGGGCTCAACTATAATATTTTCTAAGGGGATTTCGGGAGTTAATTTAGCAATCCAGCCGACGTTGTCTCTGGTTGTTACAGGAAAGATTTCCTGAGGAGAAAATTTACTTTTCAACCGTTTAATCATCATTTCAAAAGTTGACTGATTTTCTATTAGAGGTTGAAATTGTTTAGGTAAATTTTTGCGGCTCATTGGCCACATGCGGGTACCAGCGCCTCCGCAAAATAAAGCGATTTTAAGATTCGTTGAATTAGACATATTTACGTACCAGATCTTTTAGCTTTTTCACAAAGGACATTCTTGAAAAGTTAAGTGCGTTTTTTCTGATATGGGCTTCATTCCATTTTACCCGAGATGCACATTTAATTGCATCTTTGAGTGATTCCCCGTCTTGACTGTCATAAAAAACGCCGGTTTTTCCTTCAATGACAATTTCTACAACTCCACCCTTTCGATAGGCGATTACTGGTTTACCACAGCATTGTGCTTCAAGCGCGGCAATTCCGAAATCTTCCTCTTGGGTAACAATTAGCGCTTTTGCGTTTCTGTAGTAATTCCTCAGTTGGCCGCGAGTTACTCTTCCTAAAAATTTGATGTTTTTACTTTTTGCAGCTATTTTTTGCAAACGATTTTTGTCTGGACCATCGCCGATAATAAATAATTTTATATCTGAAGATATCGCTGCCTTAATTGCAATATCGACTTTTTTCCATTTAACCAAGCGCGTAACAACTAGGTAATAATTTTGATTTTTTAATTCCCAATTGTGAATTTTGGCAGGTCTAAAAAAATTGCTATTGGCAAAAGGATAGATAATTTTTGAATCTCTTCCATAAATTTTTTTTATTTTTCCGGCGACATTTTGAGAGTTGGCAATATAATAATCAACTCTTTGAGCTGATACCTTATCCCATCTTTTAAGATTGGAAATGATAGGCTTCAAGGCAAATTTTAGATATATAGGAACATATTTACCCCCGACTTGATCCAACCATAAAAACCTCGGTATGGAGTTAACGTAACTGATGTGGACGGTTTTGGGTTTTGTGATAATTGATTTGGCAAAGCGGGTTGTTGAGGAAATTACTAAATCGTAATTTGAAAAATCAAAGCTTTCAAAAGCCAAAGGATAAAGAGGCAAAAGTACTTTATAGAATTTTGTGGCAAAAGGGATATTTTGGATAAAAGATGTGATGATTCTTTTAGGTTCTATCGAATTTGGTATCTTTTGCCAATTGACTAAAGAAGTATAAATTGGAGCGTCTGGAAAAATCGACGCTATTGTTGCAAAGAGGCTCTCAGCTCCTCCAACTTGGGTGAAGTCATCGTGTACGAGGGCTACTTTCATTTATGAAGATTATATCAGCGATGCTAAATTTGGTGTATAATTGTTTTTATGGCAATTGATTGGACCAAAATATTTCAAAAGTATAAAGGTAAGTGGGTGGCATTAAAAGACGATGAAAAGACTGTTGTTGCTAGTGGCAGCACTGCCAAAGAAGCTTGGGAAAGGGCACAAAGCAAAGGTTTTAAGAAACCAATTCTAACCCGTATGCCCACCAAACTCATTCCCTATGTTGGCTTCGGGGTATGAAATTTCGCTATAAGAAATACAGCCCTCAAGTTCTGCGTCCAGTTATTCCAATCGAAGTTATCTATGAAAGTAAAGCTGTACCATATGAAGTTCTAGTTGATTCGGGCGCAGATTCTAACATTTTTGATGCTCAAATTGCTCAGATTTTAGGCTTAGATTTACTTCTAGGGAAGCACGCTGAAGTTTCTGGAATCACTGGAGTCGAAGAATCTATGTATATTCACAATCTCGATATATTGGTTGGTGGTCATTTATTTAAGAACGTGGAGGTTGGTTTTCTTAAACATATGGGGCGTCTTGGCTACGGTGTCGTTGGGCAAAAAGGCTTCTTTGATTTGTTCGTGGTGAAATTTGATTTGAAGAAAGAGGAGATCGAACTGAAACCTCGATAATTTCTTCTTGGATTTCTCTTCTTAATTCTTGCTTCGCATTAGTGTTGTTTTTCTTCCACTTTTTATGAGGTTTGCATAAACCACAAGCAGATCTTCTTTTGACCATATTGGAATTATAACAGCAGATTGTTTACTTGAATTGAACTCGTAAGGAGATATCAAGTGCTTGAGCAAGCCTCTTAAGAAGAGATAGTGAAGGTGTAGTATTTGCACTTTCAACTCGAGATATTACCGATTGTTTTGTATTTAATTTATCTGCTAACTGCTTTTGAGTAAGTCCTTTTTCAATGCGGGCACGAATAATCGCACGAGCAATTTCGTATTCAAGGCGAGACTCTTCGTATGCTTTCCTAAATTTAGGATCTTTTAGTAATATTTTTTTGTGCGTATCCCAATCCATCATATTAAGCTTATCATATCACAATATTGTAATATTGCAAGTATTTTTATTGCCTTTCCCTAAAATCCCTAAGTCTTCTTTCTGCTGTTTTTATCTCCTTGCGATCGGTTTTTTGTTTTTTCTTTTGAAATCCATGTAGTAAGAGAAAATTTTTATCAACAATTGCTACATAAAAAATTCTGATACTATCACTTCCTAGTATTCTCAATTCCCAAAGTTCTGACCCTGTTAACTTCTTAGCGTAAGGCAAACCTATTCTAGTACCAAATTCTTTTAGTAAGTCCAGAGTATCGGCTACTTTTAACCTTGTTTTAAGTTCTAGGGAACCGATGAAATTAAATACAGGAGATGCTCCTTGTACTGTTTCGTAATAAACTAATTTCCACTTTGAATCCATTCTGGCATTCTAACAGAAAATAGGTCAGAAAATGCCAGTCTCGAAACTTAACCCTTCGATTCGCTTCGCTCAGGGTGGACTTCCCTATTTCGATTGGCCTGTAGTTTCGTTTTCACACGTAGGATTTTTAGCTTAACTTGAAGATGCTACTCTGCCTAGTTTCTCAATCAAACGCTGTTCTATTATCTTACGCTGTTGTTCAGTTAATGAGGCATAGACATTCCCCCTGCGTTTTAAGCGATTGATAACAAAACTAAACCAATCTTCCCCAAATTTCTGGCGACCGTATAAGGCCAAAATTGCTGCTCCATCGGATACAAAAACTTTGGAAAATTCCAAGACTTTTTTTCTAACCTCATCAGGATCGCTTAATACAAAAACGCTTGCCCCCTCTTCTAAGTGTTGATCCATTTGTTGCTCTTGGATTTGCTTCTTTGTTAGTCGTGTCTTCGCCAGAAACATCATATCTTCGACTTTAGTTTTCATATCCTTTGTAAAACCTAAGCATTGGATATCGTTAATAGTTTCTTGAGATATTCCAGACTCCTCCGAAACTTCTCTGGTTACGGTTTTAAAAGGGTCGACATTGCCATTTTCATCTACATCTTCGGGTTCGACCGAACCTCCAAAAGTACTGACCCAGGTAGGATATTGGAATACAGTTCGACTTCTTCTTAGTAGAACTAGATGATTATCTGCAGTCGCCAGTAAGGCTGAGATGCTGAAATTTCTTGGTACTAGCTCAGGGTTAGTGTCTTGTAATTCTGTTTCATAGGTTCCGACAAAATCTTTATACTTGCCTCTTCCGAGCTTAATATGTAATTTATCATCTTTCACCTGTACTTCAATAAGATTAATTTTTGGTCTGTCGACAAGTTGACCACCTCTTGCTTCAACTTCATGTCGTCTTTTTTCCCAATTATCATCGATTCTTTTTTGAATCTCTTTTGGTCTTATAATCGTCTCGCTAGTATCCTGGATAACAATTTTATCTCTGGGAAAAGTTCCCACAATTGGCAGTTTAAAAAATGGGGTTACAATTTCCTTATTTCTAGCAGGCTCACCTGACTCAGCTTCCGACATTAATGTTATTCTATCTCATTTCAAGATCTGCAGTTTTATTTTTTCGGTAATTGACAAAAAACTTGCATATGGTAGTATTGGTTTGTCTTATCTCCATAGTCCAAACAAAAAACCTTCGAGATTGGAAGTCACTCGCCTAAAGGCGAAGTTTACAATCGTGTAAGAGGGCTACTTTGGATTGATAAGAGAACTTACTAATTGAGCTATTTTTGACCTGCAAAAACAAGCATAATTGGTGCTTTAATTATATGTTAGCTTTTGACGTTTGAATAGCCTTGCGATAACTGCTAAAATGCCACTGAGATGAAAATTTCTTACGCAAAACTACAAAAAAGATACAGTGGCATGTATGTGCTTACCGATAAACCAGGAGGCAAAGTTGTTGCCGCATCTCGTAATTTAGGCAAAGCTTTCAAAGAGGCCGAAAAGAAGGGCTACAAATTACCTGCTGTTCAATACATACAACCTGTTGGGACTGTCGCCATTTATGAAGTTCAAATATCCCTACGAGATTAGCTCTTCACTTGAGTTTGGCAATATCCCCAATATTTCTTTTTGGCTGAATGTTGATACTTCTAGTGGACTGGTTCCATTCTTTTTTCTCTTTGATACGGGAGCAGACGTTAGTTCCCTGCCAGTTTCTGCAGCTCAAAAATTGGCTATTGATTTGGATCAATGTCCGCAGATTCCGATGAGTGGATATGAAGGCACTACTATTTCGGTTTACAAATCCAAAATAAAAATTAATTTTAACAAAAAACCTTTGACTATACCGTGTGTTTTCCATCCTAATGATAATGTACCAATTCTTATGGGCAGAGCGGGGATTTTAGATAGATTTAACATTCTAATGGATGGTAAGAGCAAAGAAATAACTTTTGAAGAAATTTAAACTGTGTGAAAAACCAAAACTGCCGCAATTTTTAGTAGAGGTAAATCAATCAATTTCTGTTTAGCATTTTTTGGTATTATTGACAAAAATTATTGACAGAAAAGTTGCAAGGGCTATTTTCATGCAGATTGATAAACTTCCGAGGTCTCTTTGGCCATTTTGAGCCAAGAGTATATTTTTACTTGTTGATTACCTTCTTTGATCAGTTTTTCTTTTGTCCTGCTAACGATTAATACTTCTTCGATTTTCGAAGCTAAATCGTGAGGATCTTTAGGATCAAAATAGAAAGCAGCGTTGCCATAAATTTCATGAAACACGGGAATATTTGAACAAAGTAGCGGTACCTTGGCAGCCATTGCATTTAGCCCTGGTATCCCAAATCCCTCAGCAAGTGACGGGAAAATGTATGCTTGCGAGTTTTGGAAAAGTTTGATTAATTCTGACGGTCTTTTATAGTTTAAGATTTCAATTTTATCTTGTAAGTTTCTATTTTTAATTTCTCCTAATAGGCGATCAGAGAAAACATTGCGGGGAATGACTAAAATCAGTTTGAGCGTAGTTATATTGGCGAGATTAGATATTTTGAAAGCATTAAGTAGCAAATTAATATTTTTGTGCGGATAGGCATTGCCGACATAAATGATCGTTGATCGTTGATCGTTGATCGTTGATCGTTGATCAGTAAAATATTCATCTTCGGCGGCTTCGTAGGTTACTACAATTTTTTGGGGCCTGATTTTAAAAGTTTTTATTAAATCCTCCTTGACAAAATTGGAGGGAACGATAATTTTTTTAGATTTTGTGATGGCATTCTTGAAAATTCTGTGATAAGCTGCCCTTTTTAATTTAAAAAGTATAAAGTTTTTGGTAGTTGCAGATGTTTGGGGAAAGTGGTGATGAATTAAATCGTGAATCGTCACTATGAATTTGCCTCTATAAATAATCGGCACATTAAAGTGAGGTACATGTAAAAGGTCAAGATTTTGGCTTTTGAAAATTCCCGACAATTTTGTCTGTTCTTCTAGTGAATACCAAGAAATGTCTGCTAAAACTTTAGTAAATTTTTTATTTGTAAACTTAAGATGAGACCAATTATTTTTATGAAGAAAAATAAAGTATTGGTTGTGCTTGTCAATTTTTTGCAAATTTTTTATTAAATTCTCGGTATAGACGCCGATTCCTGTCCCTTGGGGGCCAACAAATCTTGCGTCTATTCCGATCCTCATGTCCACACCCTCTTGTCATTCTGAAGAAACGACAGTGATTGAATGATCTTTTTTGTTGAGATTTTTTCGCGGAGTTTACACTGAACAAATCTAGATCCTTCGCTCCTCTTAGGGTGACAAATGGTGAAGTGCTCAGAATGACGAAATTGAAGGATCATAACGGATTTACGCTGATAAAACACGAATTCTTTCTAAGATTTTTAAAGAGACCAGAACCAGCCAATTTATATAAAACGGATATTTCTCTTTGAGGTGTTTTTTGTAAAATAGCTCCATGGAATGAACAGACTCATAAAGTGCTCTTTTTTTAGACTGTCGGGTCACTTTTGTTACATGTGCTGATGTTTGCTTCATTCCAGAAGCGGCACCTTTGTAATGAATAATTTTTGTACTAGGTGTATAAGCAATTTTAAATCCAGCTTGCCTAAATCGATAGCACCAATCAAGGTCTTCTCCATAAAAAAAGAAGTCTTCATCAAACAATCCTACTTTTTTGATATTTGCAGTACGTACAAACATAAATGCACCTACGCAAGATTCGATTTCGTGTTCAAGCTTATCTGAGATATGGCCCATTTGATATTGATCAAATAACTTGGTATTTGGAAAAACCCTAGACAGAGTTGAAAAGTGAGTAAAAGCTCTCCAAGGTGTCGGGTACAATCTACGGCAATCTCTGTCCAGCTTGCCGTTTGGAAGTTCTACCCTGCATGTAGCAACTGCAACATCTTTGTTTTTCTTCATAAGGCTAAACATTTTATCCAGGGTGTCGGATGAAAGGATTGTATCCGGGTTAAGTACTAGAATATAACAACCTTTTGCCTTCTTAATCGCCTGATTATTGGCTTTTGAAAAACCAACGTTTTTTTTATTGGCAATTAAAGTTACCTCGGGGAAATCTTTTTTGACCATTTCTTTTGTTTTGTCATAAGAGTTGTTATCAACAACAAAAACTTCTACTTTTAAACTATTTATTGCTGATTTAATGGAAATTAGACAATCCTTGAGAAGCTCACGGGTATTGTAAGAGACAATGATTATAGAAATATCCACGTCTAGCCTTTTCCTACTTCTCTGTATACCTTATCAAGTGTATTTGAAATTTTTTGCCAGCTGTAACTTTTGGCAACCAGGTGATAAGCCGCTTCTGATAATTTAGAACCGACTTTAGGATTTTTTAAAACCACTATAGCTTTTTGGGCCAGAGATTCTGCGCTCTGGGCAACGTAAGCATGTTCACCGTTAATAATATCTATGCCTTCGATTGCAAGATGTGTACCCACAATAGGTGTCTTGGTAGCCATTGCCTCTAATATTTTATATTTTGTGCCTCGTCCATTTCTGATTGGCGCAAGTAAAACACTTGACTTGGCATAAGCGTCTCTGATGTCATCGACAGTTGAATCGACGATAATGTCTTTTGATCTTAGTTTTAAAATATCACTTGTTGGATTGCGGCCGACAATCCAAAGGACGGCATTATCAACCCGGGATTTAATGTGCGGCCAGATATTTGTTGCCAGGTATATTGCTGCATCTCTGTTTGGCAACCATTTAAAATTTCCGACAAACAGAACTGTTGGTTTTTGTATTTTTTGTTTTTT
The DNA here is from genome assembly GCA_001774995.1 of Candidatus Curtissbacteria bacterium RIFCSPLOWO2_01_FULL_38_11b. Taxonomy (GTDB): domain Bacteria; phylum Patescibacteriota; class Microgenomatia; order Curtissbacterales; family GWA2-41-24; genus MFBO01. The sequence continues at coordinate 11,827 of MFBO01000003.1, forward strand.
GGTTCTAGCGAAAAAATCAAGATCGACCCCATTGGCAACTACATCAACAACCAGCGAAGGATTAAGACTCTGGATAAATTTTTTATCGTCTTTGGACATTGCCGCAAGCCTTTTAGCTTTTCTCCAGTAATACTTTTCCCACCATTTAATTTTGACTACATCAAAATACAAAAAGGGTTTGATAAAAATTGCCCATTTAGGAAGACTTTCAACGAAGCGCTGATAAACGAGATATTCTATTACCTGTTCGACCAAAAAGATAGGTATTTTTGTTTGGGGAATATTAGGCATAACATAAAAAGTCTCTGCGTGAATCAAGTCGTATTTTTCTTTTGCCAATTCTTCTTTTATTTTGCTTTTAACAAACGGATCAAAATAGATACTAACCAGAAAAGGATAAGGGGTAATGATAGATAGAATAATATTTGCAGGAGACCATGCTTTGCGTCTTTTTAATGTGATAACTTTTCTGCAGTAAGGGATTAATTCCTTTACATGTTTTTCTTCTGATTTATCTCTAATGAATGAAGCGAGTGTTATTTCGTGTTTCGTGGATAAATTTTTAAGCAGATTATATGTTCTTATCTGACCGCCGGAGACAAGAGGATAGGGCAGATATGGCGTTATCATTAATATCTTCATACTTCATTTTTTAATACACTCAAGAGATAGTTCGATGATTACATAATTATCTGTTTGTTCGATTACCTTGCAGTTTTTAGCAAAATTTTGAATACTAGAATCACTTACATCTACCGAAACAAGATATTTTGTACCCTGATGTACGAAGTCTGCAAGAGGACGATCGACGATTGGGTAGCCGCGACGGTTCGTCTGATATAGAAATGCGGCATCGCCACCGTAAGGTGCTATAACTGTTTCGTCCTTGGGGAGTAGTTGATCAACTGCTTGACCGGCTTCAACTATTTGGGGCCGATTTATCCAATAGTAGCCGCGGATTTCATAAAAACCGAAAGCATAGGTTGAAATGATCAAAAAAAGGGCCAGCATTGGCAAAATTATGCGCTGTATGTTTAAAGACTTATAGCTAAAAAGTAATTTAGTACCGTTTGCCATAAAAATCGCCAAAATCGGAATAGCGGGAATCTGGTAATAATCATGCCGAACATTGCCAGAGGCAAAAATAACAAAATAGATAACAGTTGAGATTAGCCATAAGAAATAAAAGCTTGCTTCTTTTTCTTTAAACTTGGTAAGAAATCCTAGAATAAAAAGAGCAAATCCGGAAGTTGTCAAGATAAGTTTCCCTAGTCTTTCGGCAATAAGCCATCTGAAAAAAGCACCCTTGAAACGAATGTTCCCATCATTTAACAAAAACTGCCAACTAGGGATACCTTCGGGAAAATTTAACATCCAGATTCGCCAGGCGATAAAGGGGGTAAGAGACAATATTGCAAATATCCATAATTCAACTTTTTTTAAAAAAGACCATTTGTATTTATTAAATGATAAATAAAGCAGGGGCAGGAAAAAGAACAATGCTATTGGCCAGGTTAATATGGCAACACTGGCAAAAATTGCCGAAAGAGCCAAAAATAGACGCTTTTTATCATTCTCAAGCCACTTTATGAAAAAAAAGTAAAGTGCAAGAAGCGAGCTTACCATTAGAGGTGCCGGCAAAACAGTGGAGGAATAAAAAACATTGTAAGGAAGCGTTGCGAAGAAAAAAGAAGCTAGAGCCGCAGTTTGCAGGTCTGAAAGTTTCTTTACCACAAGGTAGAGAAATATTGTAGAAAATAAAGTAAAGGCTACCGTTGTCAGACGAGCGTAAATAGGTTCCGTATTTCCTGCTATTTTCCAAACAAAGGCAACAATAGCATTGTAGACTGGGAACTCAACGAATCTATATCCTTGAGGATTGTCTAGGCCATTTGCCTGAGAAGACATATCATCGTATTTTGGAACGAGAAGATTAAATCCATCCTTGACGAAATTTCTGGCAACCGCAGCGGTATCTGCTTGTCTCCAAGAATGCCAGTCGGCAATTGGTCTATCTATTTTGTACAGTCTTAAGGCGAAAGCTAATAAAATGATTGCCAAAAGCAGAAAAATTTCTTTTTTCTTCACGATTTTTGCTTTTTGGTTGCTAGGCTGACAGTAGCCAATAATATTGCAGTCAATATCCAATAAGTATAGGCAACTTTTGAAGCTTCAAAAACATCGATATAGATAGCATTGACTAGAAGTCCTACAGTAGCAGCGACAATGCCAGCAACAATGGTGGCATAAAAAATGTCGTTAATTTTTTTAAAATTTGAAATTGAATACCAAATTGTATAGGCTAATATACCGAAAAATGTAAGAAAACCTAATAGTCCTGTTTCGCCTAAAGACCTTAGGAAATCGTT
>MFBO01000004.1 GCA_001774995.1 Candidatus Curtissbacteria bacterium RIFCSPLOWO2_01_FULL_38_11b
GGATTACCTAATTGCGGTTCTTTGACATAATCAAAGATATTTAGTCTATCAGATTTTTTGACAAACTCGAAAAGATATGCAACAAAAACTTTGTAAATATAGGCTTTAACGGGATTAAATTCGCGAGCGTCTTTTGGAGAAGTATTTTTGATAAAGTGGCTTACTAAAAATGGTCTAAGGTTGAAATTTTTTAAGCCATCAATGACCGGAAAGAGTTGTAGTCTGACAATTCCTAAAATACCCCAGTTAAAATAGCGCATGTTAACTGAACGCTTGAAGTTCTTGATACCACTCTGGGAGAGTTGGTTAATATGGATCTTGTTTAATTTTTGCCAAAATTTAGAGGGTTGGTAAAGAGGTGGTGCTTGATCTAGTTCACCAAACATTTTCGCGAGGTTTTTTAGTTGTAAGCTCATATTAAAATTTGCTTTGTTTTTATTAATGGTTTCTATCATGTCAAGGCCTTAATCATTTTTTTACATTTGGAACGTTTGGTTTTTGGTTATGTTTAAATAAAATTGCAGAGATATAGTTGTAATCCAAAATCCAGGCTATGAGTTTTGGTTGAAAATAGCCTTTTTCAATTGAAAATTTACCAGCAATTTCAAGCAATGGAGTTCCAATCAATGGTACATTTTCAATCTTTCTCGTAATTTGCTCATTAAATTTTAAGAGCGTATATTCTCTAGAATTTCTGTATTTCTGAAGTATTGGTAGAGCTCGACTGAGATTTTTTTCTGCCTCAAAAAATAAAATTGGGGTTTTATCTTCCATAAAAAATTTAGAGAAGTTTTTTTTGATCCTTGGGATATGTAGTGATACTCCAAGAGCTGCTAACTTCTTCCAATTTTGAGCTTGGCAGATTTCTCTAAATTTTTTAATCTCTCCTATGGTGGTTTTTTGACTTGGGTAAAGGTGTATCCGATTATGAAATTTTTTTGGTATAGCTAATAATATTTGTCTTTTTAATTCGTAGCCTATTGCAGGTTGATTTTGGGATATTTTACCTGCGGATATTATTACGTTTTTAACATCAAACTTTTTACAAATATTTTTTAGAGCAAGGACCTGAATTTTGTTTGCTAAATCAAGAGAGTTTTTCTTCTCGATATCATACCAGTAGGCATGGACAAGTATTGAATCTAATTCTTTTGAATTGCTTTTAAGCATATAGCTCGTCAATCGCTTTTTGCCAATTATGAAATTTTACATTTAATAATTTGCGTGTTCTTATGTTATTAAGATTACTGTATTTAGGTCGTTTAGGTACGATTTTGTTTTTTATATAGTCATTGAGGCTTTGACTCTTGATGGTATTTTTAAGATTAAGTTTTTTTGCTATATAAAGAGCTATCTTGTAAGGTGTAGTAATATTCGGACTAGTTATATGATAGATGCCGCTTTTTTTAAATTTGGCAATTTTTTCAATGGTTTCTGCAAGATCCGGAATAAATGTAGGTGTAAAATAAAAATCTTTAAAGAAAGGTACATTGGTTTTAATATAGTGAATGGTTTTGAGAATGAAGTCTTTTTTTGATTTTAAATTACCAAATGGGTAAGAAATGCGGACAATCGCTAATTTAATTTTACTTTTTGCCAACTGTTTTTCTCCTAGCAATTTCGTATAGCCATACCAGGTTAATCTTGTTAAATACGCTTTTGGAACAGTGCTCTCTTCGAATCCCCTAGGATATTTTTTAAAATCGTAAAAAACGCTGTCTGTAGAGATGTGTATCAAAAATGTGTTGTATTTACTGCAGAGTTTTGCTAAGTTTTTAGGTCCTTTGACATTGAGCTTCCATGAAATAGAATTTTTATTGCCTCTTTGTTTTTCTGCTTCCTCTACGTCTGTATATGCTGCAAAATTTATGACAACTTGCGATTTATGTTTATTAAAAAACGCTAATAGCGAGGGGTAATTTAAAATGTCTAATTCTCTGCTTGAAGGTTTAAGAACGTGGAGACTATTTTTCTCTAAAAGCTGTGTTACTTTGGACCCGACAAACCCGTTTGAACCTAAAATAACAACAGGTGTAGAGTTTATTGCCACCCTTAGTTACCCGCCCAGAAGTTTTTGCCAAGAATGTCCCAAGGTAAGCGATATTCATCTGGGTTTTTAGGATTATAAGTAAAGTCTGCGAGATAAATAATCGAACTTTTTTTGTTTGAAAAGTTCTTATACCCATGTGCAACACCTTTTGGTATTAAGACTAAGCTGGCTCCGGCTTTTCCCAATGGTTGTTTAATTATATTGCCTTTCGTAGTTGATTCGCTGCGAAGGTCAGCGAGTCCCACAAGCAGTTGGCTTTCTTGCGGTATGAACCAGAGATCATTTTGCTTTGCGTGTAAATGCCAAGCCTTAACAATTCCTGGGTCAATCGTTGAATAACTTATCTGTTGAACTTGAAATTTGGGAAAATTCTGTACCAAAGCATTTTTTTGAAGTCTGACTATTTCTAAAAAATATCCATTTTCTATGACGTGGTGAGGCAGATCAGCAATTTTTACGCCTCGTATCTTTTGAGAACTATTGAGACTGCTGGGTGCTCTTATTTGTTTTGCAATGGCAAATGCTATCTTTAGAAAATCCTTCACCCTTGCGCCTTAAATATTTTAGATTGAATTCCAATTCTATTAAGTAAAAACATAAAAACAATTTTGAATGTCTGCAGGATATAACTAAGACTGCTCATAAAGCTTGCGCCCCTTTTTTTTCCAGTGTACGTGGTTTCGATTGGCACTTCCGTGATATTACAGCCAGCAGCTTGGGCTTGAGCTATTATTTCAAAGCTGAAAATGTAATCGTTGGAATTCGCAGCTAAATTAATTTTTTGTAAGAGAGTTTTAGTATATACGCGAAATCCCTGATGGAGGTCGTTAATTTTTGTATCCAATAGAAACTTTGTGATGAAATTTAAAGCTATTATTGGCAAAATTTTCCATTTGAACATACCGCTCCTTTTATAAATATAGCCGTAACTAAAAAAACGGTTTCCTGTAACCAGTTCAGCTCCTGACTCGATCTGGCGTATTGCTCTTTGAATAGATGCTGGAGAGTATTCCCCGTCTGGGTGGATGTCGACAATTATATCTGCGCCCCCTAAAAGACAAAAATTTAATGCTTTTTTTAGATTGCCTCCATAGCCTAAATTATTTTTGTTTCTAATCGTCAAAATGCCTAACTTATTTGAAATTTTCACAGTATTGTCGCTTGATGCATCATCGAACAAGATTATTTCATCGAACAATTTTGTTGGCAGCATTTTGTAAAATTTTTCTAATGTACTTGCAGCATTGTAAGCCAACAATAATGCAACTATCTTACGTTGTTTTGACATTTTGTTTCTTAGCGGCGATAAATGTTATTGGTGATTGGTTAACTAAGAAGAGTATAGTTTCGGCTACTGTCGATATTGCAATCAGAGGTATGAACAATATGAAGAAAAATGGAAGCTTGTTTTTTTTGAAATGGTCCGTAGACTTAATTGCAAAAATGCTCATCATGCTTTCTAAAAATCCCCAAATTACGTATTCGTACGCAAGCACACTTTTCTTTTCAATTAATCTATACCCAGAGCGATTTAGCAAAATATCTTGACCTTTATTCGTTAAGTGTGAGAGATGTCGGGGCGGGTCTAGATGAAACCAATGTTTTTTAAAAAGTTTAGACTCAAATGAGTCAAATCTTGGAACTTCGATTAAAATTACCCCATTATTTTTTAGCAATTTGTAAGATTTTTTCAGAAATTCCAGCGGTTTTGCAACATGTTCTAGACTTTCCCAAAAGATTACTGCGTCGAATTTATTGTTAGGTTGCCAATTTAAATAATCTGTTTTTAATATATTCTTATTTTTAATTTTTGCTGACGGAAATTCTATGCCAATTGCTTCATATCTATTCCCTATTAAATCAATAAAATCTCCTTCTCCAGCACCGATTTCAAGAATTCTACCTTTTTTTAAATATTTTTTTAACCAATGTCTTCTTCTTTGGTGAAACATATTAAACGTAATGCTTTTAAATTTTCCCAATATTCCAGGTGAGATCCAATAGTTTGAGTGATAATATTTGGTCAAATTATTTGGAACTGGGTGTGTAAAACCATTTTGGCAAAGTTTGCAGAAGTAAATGTTAAATTTATTTATAGAAGAAAATTTCAGGGATACTCTTTTTGATTGGTTACAATTAGGACACTCAATGTCAATGTCTTTGAACTTAGTCATATTTTAAATGGGCATAATTATTGATGACCAGAATTTTACAAAATAGTTTTTAAGCAGTTTCACAATTTTATATTTAATCGCAATAATACTGATCAAGCAAGAGATAAGTTGTCAGCAAGATAATCTTTGGTTATGTTGATTAGGTAGTGATTCTTTATTTACTGCTCGTTTTTTTGGTAGGGTCTGCTGTCGGCAGTTTTTTGAATGTAGTGAATAGGAGTAAATTACTTCAATTTATTTTATCTTTCACTATGGTAAATTTTCCGTAAAAATCTTTTTTGGAGGTGAGTAGATTTAGCAAGACTTTTTTCTTATTTTCTACTGATTCATCTTTCAATCTCATAAATATTACACCGGCCGTGACGAATTTTTCTTTAAATACTAATTCACCAAAATCTTTATCTAAAGTTATTAGAACTCTTTTTTCTTTGTTAGCTATTTCTAGTATTTGAATATCTGGCTTTCCGGGGGCGACTTTTTTTACCCAAATTATGTTAAAACCTAAATTTTTGCGATATTGTGGAACTCTTACTCCAAGATTTTCATCAGCGATGAATTTCATGGAGATACTTAACAGAACTTGCGTGCACTGATGCAACAGACTTAGCTGCGTAATTTACAGCCGCTTTAATATCATCTTCGGTAAGTTGAGGAAAGTCACCGAGAATTTCTTCTATCGTAAGTTTTTGCGCTAAAAGCTTAAGGATTTGTTCAACCGTAATTCTAGTTCCCTTTACTGTTGGCTTACCAAGCATAATTTTAGGATCAGTAATTATTTTTGTCATTTGATGTGAATTTTACCATTATTGAGCCGATTTAAGAAGTGATCGAGCGCAAATCGGGATTGGCCTGTTGCATGATTGACGGGATGCTCGTTATGCTAATTTTATGATTTTTTATCTTGTTCTTTCCTTTATCTTTGGCTCTGCCGTTGGCAGTTTTTTGAATGTGGTTATTTGTACGTACTTTCGTCCCTTTTTCTTATGTCCAGGATATCAAGTGATTTGGAGGTTTCATCAGTATCGAATAGAATTCTATAGTTGCCTACCCTGTTGCGAAATCGGGCCACAGGATAGTCTACCAATTTTATTGTTCCCAAGACGCGAGGATTTTTAGAGAGTAATTCAATCTTGGTTTTTATTTTTATTTGATTTTGTTTGGGGATTTTTTTAAGGGACTTTGCTGCGCGAGTGGAGTAAAGAATTTTATACATTACTTAAATGCCCAGCTGCTTGTAGAGATCCTTTGCAGCAATTCCCTTGCCTGATTTTATTTTTTTCTTTTGGGTAATTAACTCGCTAATATATTCTTTGTCAGCAAGCTCTCTGATTGCGATTTGTAGTTCATCTATCATTTCATGAAGTTGGTTGTAGCTATCCACAGAAGTTAAGATAGCAGAGGGTTTCCCTTGGTTTGTGATGACTATTGGCTCATTGGTCTCTTTGACATTATCCAGAAGCCGGGTTAATTCTTTTCTGAATTCATGACTACCAATGAATGGTAAGGATAAAGCGTTAATCATGTTATGGATATGTTAACATATATGTTAAGAATTAGTCAATGTCTCGTTTGGGATTGTTTTTCAGAAGTTGTTTGTCTATTCTCAAGCTAGTGATTCTTTATCTTGTCCTCTTTTTTATTTTCGGCTCTGCTATTGGTAGTTTTTTGAATGTGGTGATTATTTTTTTCCAAGCCCAGTGTCATGAGGACCGATGTTTCTCAAAATTATTTGACTATCTTCTATTTGAAAAGTAAATCTATTATGATGGTCAATTCTTGCTTCGAATTTATTAACACCCTCCATTTTTTTGGCTCTCAATGACGGGTGTCGATAATTTTCTACCAGATACTTTAATTGTTTTGTAAATTTTCGCTGCAGTTTAATTGGTAGCTTTTTGTATTGTTTGTTAAACGAGGGGGTGAAAATTGGCTTTAAGAATTGAGCCATTTGATTGCATCTTCAACTGAGTCAAACTTGACTACATTTCCCCTTTTTATATCCTCATCCGCTTTCTTTTCTGACCATTTCCACCACTCATCGCTTCCATATGGAGGTTCGACTTCTTGTGTTAGATACTGTCGGAGTAAGTTGCGGATAAATTCTGATCGAGTTGCAAAGCCGCCCTCTTTAGTTTTTTCATCGACTTTTTTAGCTGTAGTTTTCGGAAGAGATATTGTAATTGTTGTCATATTGTTAGTATTTAAGAATATTTAACAATATTTGTCAAGATATTGCTGATAACTTGTTACTTGTCACCTGTTTTCTTCTTTCGCTATGCTAGATTGTACGTTCTTTTGGTTGATTGTCATTTTTGCTGTAGGTTCTGCAGTCGGCAGTTTTTTGAATGTAGTAGGGGGCCTGTCGATTATTCAGATATTTCAGATGAATGCTTGCGCTTTTTAAGGCTTGTTGGTTATGCTAGATGTGTGATTTTTTATCTTATCCTTTCCTTTATCTTTGGCAGTGCTGTTGGCAGTTTTTTGAATGTGGTTATAGATAGGACGGTGCGGGGTGAAGGTATTGTGGGCAGATCCTATTGTGATCATTGTCGAGCGACTCTTTCGACTCTCGATTTAATTCCAATTTTTAGCTTTGTTGCACTTGGTGCCAGGTGTCGATATTGCAAAAAAGCATTAAGCTGGCAGTACCCAGTTGTTGAAGGGCTAACCGCCCTACTTTTTACTATTGCCTTTTATAGTTTGGTAATCATGGGTGATTTAAATCTAATAACTTTAATTTTTTACTTTTTGACAATATCTGTTGGTATTGTTGTTGCGGTAGTTGACTTTAAATTTTCCCTTGTGCCTACAACTTTGGTATATGCAGCTACTCTTATTACGCTTTTTTACAACTTTTTTTTCTTAGACCCTCCTGTTTTTGTTGAAAACGTACTGGCAGCATTTATTCTGGCATTAATTTTTTTGCTAATTGTGGTTTTATCGCGTGGTAGGGGTATGGGGCAAGGTGATATTGTGCTGGTTTTTTGGATTGGCTTAGTATTAGGTTATAAAGAAGCCTTTGTTGCCATGTTTTTGGCGTTTTCAGTTGGTGCTGTTGTTTCGCTAGCATTAATTGCTGCTCGTAAAAAGCATTTTGGACAGACAATCCCGTTTGCTCCTTTTCTGATTTTGGGGTTTTTTACAAGTCTATTTTACTCACAGCAGATAATAGATTGGTATTTAAAATTTGTATATCGATGAGGTGACAATGTAAATAGGTATGAAATCTGGCCAAATATTAATTCTTGTCTTGTTAATAGTTGTTGTTGCACTTGCAATCGGGTTGTCTGTTGCCTCAAGAAACATTATCAATCTTAGGACTTCAACACAAATTGATCAATCGCAAAGAGCATTTTCAGCAGCAGAAGGCGGCATCGAAAAGGTTCTTTCGCGATTGCCTGAAAATATCGGAGAAAGCACTGTTCAAGTTGGTGATCTTAAGGCAAAAGTAAATGTTGTGGCCTCGAACATTTACAAGCGTTCAATTAGCCTTGGAGACGTTGGACAAATACTTTTAGAGGGTGCTACCGGGGGTGAGATCAAAATTGAATGGGCGGAATTACAAACATCAGAAGTTGAGGATACTAAGGGTGGTCCTGCATCAATTGAGGTCCTTCAAGTTTACGGTGAGGATTCAAATCAGCAAACCCGCTGGTATTTCGGGGGAAAATTTCCAAGAAGTGGAGAGGATTTGTATTCTGAAAAATCATTAGGACACAAATCTTGCTTAAGTAGCGAATATTGGGGATGCGTTATTTTGGGAATTCAAAAACCTTCACCGAAAATATTGAGGATTAAACCATTTTGGGCAAGCACAACGGTAAAAGTTTCCGGAGTCGATAGTGGTGCATTATCACTTCAATCTTTTGATATCACATCTACTTCCACAACTGATTGGGGAATTACTCGCAAAGTGCAGGTTACAAGAACTGCCTTACCGCAATTACCGGCGATATTCGATTATGTGTTATATTCTGAAGGGGATATTGTAAAATAACAGCTGACATTTGACAATTGACATTTGACAATTGACAATTGACTATTATGGACAGAAAGAAACTTTTATTATCTATTATTGGATTTTTAGCACTAGTTTTGCCTATAATACTTCTTGTGGTATTTACAGGTAATAAAGAGAAACAACCCAGTGCATCTTTAGAGCAAAGACAAATTGACCCACAAACTGTTGAAGATGTGGTTAATAAATTTCCAACGCCTGAACCTATAAGCGTACCCTCTCAAGTTCCATCCACTCGATCGGCTACTCCAAGATTGGAAGGTAGCCCACAGGCTCAGTAGTTTTTTGTTATGTCTGCCCAGATATTTGGTCTTGATATCGGAAGATCCTTAATTAAAATAGCCCAAGTTAAAGTAAGCGGTGGGAAAAAAGAGTTAGTGACAGTTGGTAATACCCCTTCCACAAAAGATGGTCTTAAAACAGAATCAAGGCCCCAGTTAAAAGAACTTTCAGAAATTGTAAAGACTCTTGTAAAAAATTCCCGGATTGAAGGGAATCGGTGCGCGGTATCTATTGTTGAAGCACAAACAGTAACAAGACTAGTTGAATTGCCAAATTTAACAGATAAAGAGCTGTCAAGCGCAATTAATTGGGAAGCAGATCAATATATCCCACTTCCTCTGAAAGATGTTAATCTGCAGTACAAAGTGGTATTCAGGCCTCAGCCAGGTACAAATGGCAAAATGCAAGTACTTCTGATTGCCGCACCAAAGAGGGTAGTTGATAAATATCTTGAGGTTGTCAAGATGGCGGGGCTTGAACTTTGTGCACTTGAGACAGAATCGTCTTCTTTGGCAAGAGCTCTAACTACTGCCTACGATCCTTTATCTTTGATGGTTTCTATAGGAGCAGTTTCTACTGAAATGATACTGGCAAAGGGTGGGAATGCTTACTTTTCCAGATCAGTTGCAAGCGGCGGACAAGCATTAACAAAGACAATTATGAGTGAGTTTTCACTCTCTGAAAAGCAAGCTGAAGAATATAAAATGGCCTATGGATTACTTGAAGATAAGTTATCAGGAAAAATCGCTGCAGTTTTAAAACCTGTTCTTGATATTTTGGTTGGGGAAATTTTGAAGGCAGTTGAATATGGACGGACTCATATGCAAGGTGATTTATTAACTAGAGTTATTATTTGTGGCGGTGGTGCATACTTACCAGGGCTATGTGAATTTATAACGGAGAAAACCAGCATGGAAGTGATTTTGGCTGACCCGTGGGCTGATTTTTCAAAGAATGGTTTAATTTTAAAAGTTCCTGGGCAGGGTAGCTTTTATAGCGTGGCTACCGGTCTTGCTTTGAGAACTTGAGTTCTGTTACGCTGATTTTATAGGAGTTAGAAACTAGAGTTAAGGGGATAGTTTTTTGCGGGACAATAAATGGCCAAACTGTGGACTCTAAACTCTATTTCACTATTAACTAAATAATGGCAGAAATAAATCTTATACCACAGGAATCTAAAAAGTCAGATGACTTTGAAAAATTGCGAGGCAAAATTGTTATTGTTTCAATTATAGTATTGGTTTTAACGGCGTTAGCAGCAATTGTAACTTTAGCTTTTTTTGCTTATCGAGTTTCTCAAAGAGAAGATTTACTTTCAAAAGTGCAGGAGGCTTCAGCTACTGTCAATAGTTATAAGGAGAATGAGGAATTGATTGTTGTTACCAAGGATAAGTCTTCTATCTCTTCGCGAATTTTAGGCGCTAGACTGGATATGGTTAATGTATTTACAACTTTAGCGCAAATCATTCCAAAAAATGTCTATTTTACGGATTTTAAAATTACAAGTGCTGATATTCAAATCAGTGGCCGGGCAGGATCTTCGGCTGAAATTGCCGGATTAATGTCTGCTCTTCTTTCAACTGAGGGCGCAAGAATCGCATCTAATGTTTCTATTAATTCTTTGGTTTCTGATGAGACTGGAGCATATACATTTGGCTTAGTTGCAAAAGTTAAATAAATGAACCTGCCTACAATACCTGTTTTTAAAATAAAAGAAATTTCTGAAGCTAGTCGTGCATTTACATTGGTGGTGCCAGTTGGGTCAATTATTATTTCCCTATTAATTGTCGGTTTTGTAATTTGGCCCAAAATTAATGAGATACTTGCATTACAGAAAGATAATGAACAACTTGCTATGCAAGCGGATAGCCTGGAGAAAAAGGCCAGTATATTAGCTGGGCTTGATAAAAATAAACTTGAAGAACAGTTAATTGCAGCTGAACAATTGCTGCCGTCTGATAAAAATGTATTTTCAGTTCTAAGGCAGGTCGAAGTATCTGCTAGCCAATCCGGAATTCTTCTAAATAAGGTTGAGGCCGTTGCAGGGACTATAAATGAGGAAGTAAGTACTTTGCCAGCTGTACCTATTGCACCGAGTGTACCGACTACACCAACGACTCCAACTGATAACCCGGTAGCTGGTGCTATACCAAGCC
>MFBO01000005.1 GCA_001774995.1 Candidatus Curtissbacteria bacterium RIFCSPLOWO2_01_FULL_38_11b
TTCAAGGATAAAGAATATAGGGAGATAAATCTTATTTTGTGTAACACTAGTCAAAATATTCGCAAGAGTGAATGACATCAGAGATATATAAACCCAAACTATAAAACTCTCAGAAATAGCTTTTAAGATAGTCCCCTTTTTATTTCCAATAATTCCCATAACGATAAATGGGGCTGCAACAATACCCAAAACTACTACAGTTAACAATAACTGGTAGGGATTAAGGGAGTATTTATTTGGCTCGTCTCTGCTAAATACCAGCAAAAATAATACTCCTTGTATAAATATTGCGGAGATATAAGCGATGACGAGTTGAGTGAGCTTCACTAATACTAGTTTAACAATTAGACAAACAAAAAGTAATATGCCCTTTTTCCACACTTCCAATCGTGCTAAAATAGGTTCGAAGATTGTGTAGCAAGAGGCTCCCGAATCTGACTCGGTTAGCGAGTTAGACAAGGAAGGGAAGTCTGACTTCCCAATATAGTTGCGATATTTTTATGCGCGGAAAAGTTAGACTTTTCGGTTAAATAATCACAATATGAGAAGCCCGCGTAGCTCAATGGACAGAGCAGTCGCGTTCTAAGCGATTGGTTGGGGGTTCGAATCCCTCCGCGGGTGCATCTTGATCTGTTGAAGTAGATCTGTGATACAAGCAAATAAAGTCGAGGAAGATTCAAAAACAGATTTCACGCAGCGAAAAGAGAAAGAGCTATAAAAGATTATCGTAGATTTAAAAGAAAAACTGATTAATAGTTTACATAGAGCGTAGAGAGATGGTGGGTGTAGCTCAGCGGTTTAGAGCGTCCCCCTGTGAAGGGGAAGGCCGGGGGTTCAAGTCCCCTCACCCACCCATTAATGCTAAAGTGAAGGGAGCTTTTTGACCATATCTTGTATGTTTTTATAAACAACTTTGTATCTGTAGGGGTGATACAGGAAAGCTGCTGGAGCGTCCTCAACAAGTGTTTCCTGGAATTCAAGATACAACTTTTTCCTTTCTTCTAAATTAGTTGTTGTTCTTGCATCTTCGAGCAGTTTATCGACTTTGACATTTTGATAACCTGTAATATTTGTTTCAAGTTGTGTTGAATGCCAGAGGGAATATTGATCCGGGTCAGGATTAATTCTATTAAAGGCTAAAAGCGCCTGGTAATTTTTGGGTGTTTGTAAAATCATTTCAAGTTCAACATTTATTCCTAACGATTGCCAATCTGATTTAATTTTATCGGCCAGAAATTCAAGACCTGGAGTTACACTTAAAGTTATTTTAATATCGTTTGGGGGTAGTTTTGACAGTAATTCTTTAGCTTTAACAAGATTATAGCTGTACTGTTTAACACTATCATTATATGCCCAGTTTTGTGGCGGAATTGGACTTTTGGAAACCTCTCCATCAAAATCACTACTATTAATTGCGAAAATTAAGGCTTGTCTTAAATCTTTGGATACTAATGATGAGTCTTTATTATTAAAAAAGACAGTGACTATTTGGGAAAAATCGGTTTGCCTTTCTACATTAAGATTTGGCCAGGACTGGAACTTTTGAGCGTTGGGGATTTTTGCGTATTTAATTTCACCAATTTTTAGAGCATCAACAAGCTGTAATTGGTCCTTATAAAATTTGATTTCAACAAGTGGCAAGTTTGTATCCTTTGGATGCAAACTTACTTTTTTGACAGAATCTTCAACTTGATCTATCTTAACGATTCTATATTCCCCCGTACCGTAATAAGTTTTAGTTTTGAAAATCGGTTTATTCAAAGCCTGAGGGAAAGAAGCAATAGGGCTTGGAAGCTTAAACTCAATGGCCTTGTTATTAAGAGCTGTTATTTGAACGTTGGATATTGCTAGTGATATATTGGTTGCATCAACCAAGGTAGAATCGTGCCAAATGAGATTATCTTTTAAGAAAACTATATAAGTTTTGCCATCTTCTGAAACTGTCCAATGTGAAGCTAGTTTAGGAATGGACTCACCATGTTCATCGGTTGTTACCAAAGATTGGGTAGCAAGTTCAAGAATTTCTGAAGGGATATTCTCGATTGTATAAGATCCTGCATATCCAATTGAAATAACGTTACTTCTGACTACTAGATTCCAACCCTTTACAATTATAAAACCCGATATCGATAACAGAAAAATTAGCGCAACAAATCTAAATTGGTATTTTTTAATATAGGCGATAATCAGTCTCCACCAGAATCGAAATCTGCGCACTTTTGGTGAAGTTGCCCACATTTAAATTAGAAGTAGAATGATAGACAAAAAAAAGAACAAAATAGCCAAAATTATTGTAAAATACGTAAAAAGTTTCTCAACTCCTCGGCGGGATCTGTAGATTGTGGTAGAACTCCCAAATGCTGTTCCTAATCCACCACTTCTTGATTGCATTAGAATCAATATAACTAAAGAAACTGAAACGATTAATTGAATTATAAGTAGGAAGGATTTCATCCTGTTAACTTGCTTATGAAATTGCCAACTTTTTCGCTATCATGGTAAATTGGGTATTTATTTGAAATAAAATCACCTTGTTTTATAATTTTTTTGTATGGTATTAAATTATCTTTATCGATCCGGACATATTTATATCTAAATTGCGATGGAATCTTTGGCATTTGATTTACATTGACTAATATTTTATCAAATATATCTGTCCCTAGATGTTTTTTAACTGTCATAAGATAGTCAGAAACTGTAAAATTATTCGTTTCAAAAGGTTTATTGGCTATATTGATTATAAATATTTTTACAGCTTTAGATTTTTTAAGAGCTGTTTTTATTTGTGGCACAATAAGGACGGGTAAAACGGTACTAAATAAATCACCGGGTCCTGCTATTATTATATCTGCTTTATTAATTGCTTCCAGGGCATGACGGTAAGCTTTGATATTTGAAGGGCTTAGATGAACCTCTTCGAGCACTTTTAAACCATTATAATTTCCAAGATCAATGTTTTTTTCACCGAAAACTTTTTTACCATCTTTAGTTTTTGCCCATATATTAACATCGCCGATAGTCGCCGGTAAAACGCGGCCACGGGTAGATATTATTTTTGAAAACTCTTCAAGTGCTCTATTTGTATCTCCTTTGTAAATATCTGCCAGGGCGACGAAGATTAAATTTCCAAGTTTTTGGCCTCCAATATCTGTATCTTTCCCCTGGCGTTTACCTGCAAATCTATATAAAAAAAGGTCTTTCAGGATTGATTCTTCAGAGGAAAGTGCTGCTAGGCAATTGACAATGTCACCTGGTGGAGGTACTGCAAAAGCGCGTCTGAGACGACCTGCAGATCCGCCATCATCTGCCATAGAAACTACTGCCGTTAACCCATAAGGGAGGCTTCTTAGACCTTTTAAGATTTGGGCTGTTCCCACACCACCGCCTAGGCAAACAATTTCTATGTTGCGGTCTGGAAGTTCAAAGTAGTTTTTTATGAATTTGTTAAACATTTAGGGGGTATATTAACTTATTTGATAACTTTTTGTCGAGTTACATCTTAAGGCAAGTAATGATAAAATTACTCGAAAATTATATGGAGTGCTTTTTGGACAACGGTAATGATAAAAGCAACAAGTAGAATTGTAGAAACTTCATTAAAGCTCATTGCAGGCACGATAAAGCCATCGATGTTGGCTCCTATAAAATTATAGGCGAATATTGAGAATCCTGGCAAAAAATTTATGAGAGCAAAAACAAATGCAATATTTAGGACAAACTGTAGAAACCCAAAAGTTAATAAGTTTATCGGCAGGAGAATTATCGAAAAAATGGGGTTTATAAGTTGAGATATTACCCAAATGCCGCCTGCAAATAAAGCTATATTTTTGGGGTCATTTCCAAAATTTATAGTTGGTACGAGTGAAAATGCAACATAAACGGTTGCCAATGTTATGATAATGGATTTAAGAATATGTCGCATGGGCAGGTTAGAATCAGTTTACAGTTTATAGTTTGCATTTAGCAACTGTTTAGACCTAAGTAAACGATGATAACTAATTGCAAAACGATGAGCTTCGTCACGAACTTCTTGGGCTAACTGGCGGGCCGGACTGTCTTTAGGCAGTTTAATCGGCAACATGTGATAGGGAGTATAAATCTCTTCAAATTTTTTGGCAAGAGAGATAACAGAAATTGCTAATTTTAAACGCTGCAAAATACTGAGGGCGGAATTTAATTGCCCTTTGCCTCCGTCGATAATGATCAAATCAGGCAGCTGCCATTTATTTTTGAATCGGCGCGAAAGGATTTCCTTCAACATTTGGTAATCATTGGCTTTTTTAGAGAATCTTATTTTGAATCGACGGTATTGGCTTTTTTCGTTTTGGCCGTTTGTAAAAACGGCCATAGAACCGGTCGCCAGTTTACCTGAGGTATTGGAAATATCATAGCACTCGATTCTTTTGGGAATTTTTTTAAGACCTAAAACTGTTTGCAGACTTTTGAGTTTAATCAGCGTGATGTCGTCAACTAGTGTTGGCCTTTCTAAAAATTCTTTTGGTGCATGGTAAGTAGTTGATAAAAATTCCAGTTGCGATATTTTCTTTTTAATTTCACCTGCTTCTTCATATTGCCGACTTTGAGCAAATTTGCTCATGTCTTTTTTTAATTCTTGGATTAACACGTTTGATTTGCCAGAAAGGAGTTTTTTTATCCTTTTAATATTTGTAGCGTATTGCTTTTGGGCTAAATCGCTTTTATATGGATATGGGCATAGGCCAAGATGGACAAATAAACAGGGTTTATGGGGATTTTTATGGTGGCAATATGCGAAAATTCTTCTAGTAATTTTTAGTATATCCTTTGTTGTTCTTGATGAAGGAAAGGGTCCTTTTATGAATACTCCTTTATTCTGCTTTTGGTGTCTGACTGTTTGAATAAGAGGAATATTATCATTGGTAATTTTTATATAAATTGGGCTTTTGTCGTCTTTTAACTGCTGGTTGAAAAATGGCTGGTTGTCTTTTATTAGTTTGGCTTCCAACAAAATAGCTTCAAATTCGGAAAATACTTTAATAAATTTAACTTCTTTTACTTGAGAGACCATTAGGTTTGTTTTATGTCCCAAATTTTTATTTTGAAAATATGAAGAAACCCTTTGTTTTAAGGATCTGGATTTACCGATATATATAATCTGTCCATTTTTATTTAAAAACTGGTATATGCCGGGGCTATCTGGAATTTTGGAAAAGTTGATTTTAGAAGATGTCATTTCCTTCTAAATACCATTTTGTAAGATATTAATCCTATTATTATAATGAAAAATAAAATTGAAATGCTAAATAAAAATAATGGTGAAAAGAGCAGGCGATAAAATGGTTCAATAGTAATTGGTTTAATGGTTTGAATGTCTAAAAAACTTAAAACTAGTGTGTCGCTTGCCGAAAGCATTAATTGTGTGCTTTGAAGGCGAAAGTCGTAAGTTCTTGAGGCAAAAGGAGGCAATGTGGAAATGTTATACTCCAGATTATTTAAACTTTTGAGAAAGCCTGTTGCAAGTGTAATTTTTTGATCATAAATTGTTGCCGAACCACTATTTTTAAGATTAGCCTGGATTTTTGTGGGTATACCGGAAATAATTTTATTTGGAGACATCAATGAAAGTTGTGGATTAACTGTTGCTTTGGGCAAGTTTTGTGCAAATTCTACAAAAACACTTTTTTCACTTTCTCTACCTTGCTTCTTATAAGCACCTGCAGATTGCGGGCTGGTTGAAGATTTTCCTCTTTGACTAAACGTGATGTGATTAAAGTCAAGTTTGCTGAAATAGTCGAGACCGCCTGATGTTGAACTCCAAGTAGGATCTATTTGAATCCAGCCTGTTTCGTCATCCCAGTACTCCGGCCAAGCATGCAGGATATCGCCTTCATTTAGAGCAAGTGAAAGCGGCCTGAGTCTTGTGTTCTGGGTATACGCATAACCGGTTACTTCCCGCGCAGGAATTTGGGCTG
This sequence comes from Candidatus Curtissbacteria bacterium RIFCSPLOWO2_01_FULL_38_11b, assembly GCA_001774995.1. Classification (GTDB taxonomy): domain Bacteria; phylum Patescibacteriota; class Microgenomatia; order Curtissbacterales; family GWA2-41-24; genus MFBO01. Next base: position 5,952 of record MFBO01000005.1, read on the forward strand.
CTCTGGCAATTGCTATAAACAAATCGGTAAATTCCATACAAACTGAATCGTTGGGAGAATTAGCAGCTGAAGCTGCACCTTTTCTTTCAATTTGTGATGACTCCAATTTTTTTTGATTATAGCTTAAAAAGGTTGAAACGAAGTCATAAATTTTTTGGGGGTTCTTAAGTTCGTTTGCTTTGTCTTTTATAAATCCATTATCTGTTTCCCAGTATCTTTGGGGCTGAAGATAAATACGTTTTTCTTCGTCCGATAGTTTTTTATAAACGTTTCTGAAAGGCTTATAAAAAACCTCAACAAAACCTTCTGCTGTAATATCGAGTTTTTGTTTAGGAGCGAGTTTATATACAGCTTTAAAATTGCCATCCTCATCAACGATAACGTCAAGCGGTACAGGTTCAAGTTTTTCTAGTATTATCTTTTGGTAATTATTGTCTGGAGGCAGTGTAATTTCTTGAATTTGAGATGTTACGTTATTGTTTTCAAGATAGTAATTCAATTTATAAGAAAAAACCTGTTTTTCACCAAATGACATGGCAATTCCACTTTCAAGAAGCTGATCTTTGTTGAATGTAAATTTTTGGACGGTTGGATTAATTTCTTTATTTGAAGGCTCGGGAATTGCAAACGCCTGAGGTCCAAAATTTCTAGGAACAGTTACAATTGCTTCGTATTTACCAATGTTTGCCGATTTGGCAAGTCTTGGAATAGAAATTTCCCAGATTTGGCCGGATTTTGATGCCAGTTCTTCTGATGAATAAATTAATGTCCAGTTAAGGTTCTTGCCGGTACCGATTACTTTTTGGTTAAATTCAATTTTAATTGAGGTTAAGTTATTTTCAAATTTTACATCTGTTTTGAGAGGTCCTGTATTATCAAAAGCACTAACATTGAGAACTTTTGCTGATCCAATCTTCAATTCAAACTTATCTGCATAGAAGTTAGGGGTTTTGTTTATTAGTTCGATGCTTTGAGTTACAGTAGTTAAGGCTTTATCATCGACTGTATAGATTACGTGATAATTAGTCTCGAATTCACCTTCGGCTAAAACATCGCGAGTGATGAGTGGTGAGTGATGAGTGGTGAGAAAAAAGGAAAAGAGAAAAACTAGTGACAGAAGAAGCCGGGCAGCAAATCGCATAGGAATAGTATCCCTTTTCGAGCGAGGCTCGTCAAGGACGGCTAGTATTTGCAATTTAGTAGCAAGTTAGAAATATTAGATAGCGAGTTTAGCTAAATATTGCCCTGTATAGGAGTTTTTGATTTGTTTGATTTGCTGAGGTGTACCAGTTGCAATTATTTTGCCTCCGTGTTCGCCTCCTTCAGGACCAAGATCAATTATCCAATCTGCATTGATGATTACATCCAAATTGTGTTCGATGATAATTACGGTGTTGCCGGTTGCAACAAGTCTTTTAAGAATGAAAAGGAGTCTTTCAATGTCGGCAAAGTGAAGTCCAGTCGTTGGTTCATCTAAAATATAGAGAGTTTTGCCTGTCGCTCTTTTAGAAAGTTCTGTTGACAGCTTTACCCGTTGGGCTTCACCACCAGATAGAGTAGGTGCCGGTTGACCTAGATGAATATAGCCAAGGCCGACATCGTAGATTGTTTCTAATTTCTGTTTAATTTGGGGGATTTTTTCGAAGAATTTTAAGCTTTCTTCGACTGTCATATCCAGAACTTCAGCGATGTTTTGACCACGATAGTGGATTTCTAAAGCTTCTTCATTGTAGCGTTTACCATTACAAACTTCGCAATCTACATAAACATCAGGTAAAAACTGCATTTCGATTTTCAGTTTCCCTTCACCTTCACAGGCTTCGCAACGTCCTCCTTTAACGTTGAATGAGAATCTACCAGGTTTATAACCCTTGATACGAGCGTCTGTGGTTTTAGCAAAAAGTTCTCTTATATGGGTAAAAGCACCGGTATAAGTTGCCGGGTTTGATCTTGGAGTTCTGCCTATTGGCGATTGGTCTATTAAAATAACCTTATCCAAATTTTCTCCTCCAATTAAACCATCAAAGGATCCAGGTTTTTCGTGGCTTCTATAAAATTCTTTGGCTAAAGCTTTAAAGAGAATATCATGAACTAGCGTGGATTTACCTGAACCTGAAACTCCTGTAATGCAGATAAATTTACCTAGAGGAAATTCGACGTCGATTTGTTTAAGATTGTGCTCTGTTGCGCCCTTGACGATGAGTTTAGCGTTAATAGTTAATTGTTCATCGTTTACATACAAGTGACCAGCGTCATTATTTATTGATTCGATTTTTATTTTCTTCTTTCCGGATAAATATTTCCCGGTTAACGAGTGGGGGCTTTTCATAATGTCGATTGGCTCGCCTTGAGTAATGATTTGGCCGCCATGCTCACCAGCCCCCGGGCCAAAGTCGATGATCTGATCCGCTTCAAGCATCATTTCGCGGTCATGCTCGACGACAATAACCGTGTTTTGAAGATCTCTTAGCCTTTTGAGAGTTCTAATCAGCCTTTTGTTGTCCCTTTGATGAAGCCCTATTGACGGTTCGTCCAGAACATAAAGAACTCCAGATAATCCTGAGCCAATTTGTGATGCTAGCCTTATTCTTTGGCTTTCACCGCCTGCCAGAGTTGTTGCAGGTCTTGAAATAGTCAGATATTCAAGGCCAACATCTAATAAAAAATGAACACGGGTTAACAACTCTTTGAGAATTGGTTTAGCTATAGCTTTTTCCCGGCTGGAAAGAAGTTGACTTTTTTCATCGCTAATTCCTTTTAACCACAAATCTACGTTTTCTATACTGAAATTAGAAATATCAGTGATAGATTGATTATTAATAGTTATAGATAAAGCTTCGTTTCTTAAACGTGTTCCCTCACATTGATCGCAAATATCAATTAACATAAATTTTTCTATTTCCCTGCGAACAAAATCAGATTCAGTCTGTTGGTATTTTCTTTCAAGATTAATAACTATTCCCTCGAAATTAGTATCCCAGCTAATTATTTTTCCGAAACGGTTTGGTCCTTTGACCCTATATAAATTATCTGAACCATAAAGCAAAATATTCTTTTTATCTTGCGCGAGATCGGAAAGTTTGATGTTTAATGGTATGTTTTCGTCTCTACAGACTTGTTCCAGAACCCGCCATGACCAGCTTTCTGAACCGACCATCCTTGCCCATGGTAGAATTGCTCCTTCTGCTACAGAAAGGTTGGGGTTCATAACTGCTTGTTCATCTACTTTGCGAAGCGAACCCAAACCATTACATTTGGGGCATGCGCCATGAGGAGAGTTAAATGAAAACGTTCTAGGCTCTATTTCTGGTAGTGAAATGTTATCGACAGGACACATAAACTTTTCACTAAACAAGTGATCTCGCAATTCTTTAGGATACTGAGGAATCTCGAAAGTTTTATCAAGAATTACCGAAGCAATAATGAATCCATCAGCAAGTTTAAGCCCTTGCTCTGTTGACTGAATAAGTCTTGATTTGTCGCTAGGCAAAACCATGCGGTCAATCACAACGTCGATTGTGTGTTTGTTGGTTTTTATTAGCACAAAATCTTCGTCTATATCTTTAATTTGGTCATCGACTCGAACTTGTCTGTAACCTTTTTTGGCAATGTCCAAAAAGAGCTCTCTGAATTCTCCTTTTCTGTCTTTGACGACCGGGGCAAGTAATAAGATTCTTGTTTGATTCAACCTACGAGGTTTAGGATCTGTTAACCTCGTAGGTTGAGCAAGCTTCTGGATTTCTTCAACTATTTGTTGAGGGCTTTGATGGGAGATCTCGCGTCCGCAAACAGAACAGTGGGGGTGGCCAACTCTGGCAAATAATAGTCTTAGGTAATCATAGATTTCTGTAACTGTTCCAACAGTTGATCTAGGGTTGTGCGAGGTTGATTTCTGGTCAATTGAAATTGCCGGAGATAATCCTTCTATCGTATCAACATCCGGCTTATCCATTACACCTATGAATTGACGAGCATAAGAAGCT
>MFBO01000006.1:0-1254 GCA_001774995.1 Candidatus Curtissbacteria bacterium RIFCSPLOWO2_01_FULL_38_11b
AAATGTTATTGAGCGAATGCTTAAGGCTGTTACCAGTTTCAAGTGGCATGTTATAGCCTCAAAACAGGGAATAGATATAGCTAATTACGAGGTTATCGTAATTGATGATTCGACTGATCAAACAACCCAGAAAGGGTTAAACTTTTTAAACGCGGCAGGCTACAGCCTAAGTAGAAGTTATCAGGACGAAAAGCTGGAAATTATAACAGGTGTTTCGCAAAAAGATTCCAAGTGGCCAAATGTTAAATATATCCACAGATTCTCACGAAGCGGGTTTAAAGGAGCGGCTCTTGCCAAGGCACTTGAAGAAACCGACAGGAGGGCCGAATATGTGGTGATTTTTGACGCTGATTTCGTGCCATACCCTGATACCTTAGAGCAATTCGTTAAGCATTTTGCCGCAATTGAGCAAAATGAAAACATAAATAGCCAAAAAATAGCGGCTATTCAGGGTTACCAATGGCACGTTCTCAACAAAAGCGAAAACTGGATTACCAAAGGTGTGCGCAGTGAATATGCCGGGTCTTATGTAGTGGAGCGCTCGGCAATCGAACTTTACGGGGGCTTGAAAATGATTGCCGGCTCCGTTTATGCAATTAAGCGCAATATTCTTGATAAATTCGGATGGGGAACTTCGATTACCGAAGACTTGGAGCTTACCTTAAAATTATATGCTGCCGGTTATAAAGTTGCTTATACTCCATATATCCAGGCACCCGCAGAGGCTGTTTCAACCTTAAAGCGTCTAATTCGCCAAAGAATGCGTTGGGCAGAAGGCCATTCTTTTAACATCCATAATCAATTTAAAGCTATTACAGCGTCACCCCACTTAACATTTAAGGAAAAGCTGGAATTTGCCTTTTTAGTGCCTTACTACTTGCAGGCCGCTTTCTTTATTGCAGGCACTTTTGCCTGGTTTGTTTCCGAGGTCATATTTAAAGTGAATCTTCCTTATTGGTCGGCTGCTCTTGGCTGGTCTTTGGTTTTCAGCAATTTTTTAGCACTTCCTTTAACTAATTTGCTCGGACTATTTTTGGAGCAGTCGGAGGAAAAGGATTATGTGGGGGTCGCCTCGTTTGTGCTGCTTTCATATTTAGTTGCACCTTTCCAGGCTTATGCTGCGGTTAAAGGCTTTTTGGAAAAAGAGGAAGGGCCGTGGTTTAGAACACCAAAGACCGGAATTGTTACGGATACATTTGGAAGACTGGTAATTGACAAGTGGTCCCTGAGTTTGCCATTTGGCAAGCCGGCAAA
>MFBO01000006.1:1316-6334 GCA_001774995.1 Candidatus Curtissbacteria bacterium RIFCSPLOWO2_01_FULL_38_11b
TGCTTTTAAACTACCTGGCATTTTTTGCACAGCCAAAGAATGTTGAAGCAGCCGGCACGCCAAAAATCGAACAGCAGATTAACATAATCGACCAGGAGTACTGCAGTACAACCGCGACGACATTTAAACCTGGTGACAATTCACTTGGCTTATTTAAGTGGGAAGCTACTAAGTTTTCAGACGTCAGCGCAGTTTATTTTGAGGTTGTTGGGAAGACTGCAGGCGGAGCTTCAATTGCCGCTTTAATCGATTCAGGCGGGACTGAATTGACCCAGTCGGAAGTTGCATTGTCGGGTAGTAGTTATACAAGAGTAAGAACTAATGATATCAAGAGTAATATTGTAAACGGAACGCAATATACCGTAAATATTTATAATAGTAATACGTCTCAACATTGTATCCAGGCTGCAAGACTGATTATATTGCAGGTTGGAAACAATAACGACAGCATTAAATTATCCCAAACTAATATTGAAGTAGGGGATGTTGAAGCAATAAGCGGGACAACGTATGCCAATATACTTGATCCAAAGATATATTGTTACGGTACGACTTCAACAGGTACGACATGCGGCAATCAACTTACGACGGTGTTTTCCCCCACACCTTCTGCTGTTTATTTTGAAGCAACAATTAAGGCAGGGACGAGCGGAACCACCAATGCTCAGCTGGCAACGACAGGCGGAACAGCAGTAATCAATAGTCCAATTTCTACTACCAGTACCAGTTATACGCTGGTTAGAAGCGGTGATATCTCATCTAACATTTCGGGAGGGACACAGTATGTTGTGCAAGTAAAAAGAGCAACCGCAAACGGAAATATCGTAAATGCCAGATTAATTATTGAACAGGACGCGACAGTTAAGGGAGGAATAAAGGCTTTGGAAACAATGCAGATGTATAACAACCGGGAAATTTCATCGACAAGTCAGACAGCTGCCCGTAAAAATTTTGACAATTATTATGACGTAGACAATTTTTCTGGAACGATTAATAGATTTGCTGAATCAACGATGAGGGTTAGCGATGCACTGAACAATGCAACGGTTTTTACAAAGCTTTGTACCACTTCCGAAGCCGGTTGTAATACAGAAATCTCAACCACTTCAGCTTCCGCAACCCGGGTAAGATCAGCCGCATTTACACCAACTGATAATAACAATTATGATTCATACATTAGATGTCAGTCGGATGGGGGCGATTGCAGCAGCAATTCTAAAACCGGGTATTCAGATTCTGACTCTTGGATGGTTATTCAACTTTCCTCTCTTCCGGTTCCGGAAGTTGCAATTTTGGCGCTTCCTATGATGTTTGCCATTCCAAAGATCATAAGTTGGTGGAAGGAAAACAAGGGCAGGAGAAGAGAAGCTCTCAAGCAATTAATAATCACCATAATTCAATTGATTAAATTAAAAGTTAATATAATTGTGAGAAGATTTACGATTTTTCATAAATTTGACGTTATCCCAAAAAGATTCTTATGAGCGATTTAATTTTGCGCGAAAAAAATAGATTCTCGTCGCTATTTTTGATGGTGGCTCTTTTGTTGATGGTAATTCCCTTCATTTCTACTTTTAATGAGTTTTTGACTAAAATTCTTTTAAACTTTAAGCTTTACGCACTTCTTGAGAGCGTCGTGGTTCCTTATGAAGCCAAAGTGGTTGCCGGTTTTTATAATATGCTTGGAATAACAGCTGCTGCCAACAATTACGGAGTCTGGGTTAAAAATATGTATCTGGAAATCCAGTGGAACTGTTTGGGCTGGCAATCGGTGGTTCTTTTAATTGCATCTTATATTACGGGTTTTCAGGGTAAATTTACCTTAAGTTCGCGAATTGAAGTGATAATCATCGGGTTTATGGGAGTATATTTAATAAATATGTTCAGGATTTTGATTGTCGGGTTATTAGCTACTTTTTGGGGCAAATACGCAGCTTTTATATTTCATGACTGGCTTTCTTTGGTTTTTGTAATCGGCTGGTTTTTTGCCTATTGGTGGTTCAGCTATTCCTTCGTACTTGAGGAAGAGCAAGGTGTAAAATACAAATCAGCTTAATCAGCGTTCATGAATTACTGGAAAAGAGCATTAAGTATCAATATTAAAATTATTTTAACTTTAATATTATTATTGTTGATTTTTTTAATTAGTCCCGTTGGCAGGCCGGCTTATAAAGCATTTCTTTTGGTTTCGGAGTCTGTGCCGAATTTTCCCATTAAACCCCTAAATTTACTGACCAAGAATCCTAGAGTTGAACAAATTGAATTTAGGCTGGAAAACAAGAATGTGAATGCTGCCTTATATAGGCCGGCAGTGGAGGGGAAGCATCCGGCCATAATTTTTACATTAGGAATTTTATTTAGCCGCGATAATCCAAATGTTGTTAAATTTGCTCAAGCTTTAGCCAGAACCGGTTATGTGGTATTGGTGCCGGATTTGCCGGATTTTTTAACCGGGTTTGTCTGGACTGATTCTATTGATACATTAATTGCCTCTGTTGAATATTTAGACGGCCAAGAATTCGTTAATAAAGACAAAATAGGATTTACCGGTTTTTGTGTGGGCGGATCGGCGGCGATTATAGCTTCTGAAAATGAGAAGATTGCCAAAAAGTTAATTTTATTGCCACTATTTCCCCATATTATGATCTTATATCTTTATCGGAAGCTGTTATTCTAAAACAGGCCAAAGTTGATGACGAAGAGTTTATAACATGGCGGCCTGCAAAGCTTAGCACTGAGACTGTTCAAAAAGGTTTTATTAATTATGTGCCGGACGAAAAAGAACGGATTCTTTTACAAGCTTATTTTTTAGAAAAAAGGGAAATACCCAAGGATCAATTTGAGAATTTTTCCCAAGATGCTAAAGCAATTTATAATTTTTTATCTAATTCCAGCTGGCAAAATTTAGATAAAGTTTGGCGTGATTTTCCGCAAGAAGGTAAGGATATGTTGATTAAGCTTTCTCCCAGTACAAATATAAAACAACTTAAGGCCAAGCTTTTTATTTTAAATGATAAAAAGGATACTTTTGTGCCTAAAAATGAAAGCAGAAATTTGGTTGGCAGCCTTCCCAAAACCCAAGTATATTTTAGGGAAATAGATTCTTTCGAACATGTCAACCCGGCAACAAATTTGCCGCGCTGGGCAGCAATTAGGCAAATTGTGCAATTAGGGCGTTATTTATATAATGTGATGCTTGAGACTAGTTAAAGTTTATTTTTTAAAATTGGATAGATATTTGAAACTGATAAGTTTAAGATTTGCGTTAGTTTTTAAACATTAGATTTCAGACAGTTGTTCATGAGGGAAATTTATAAAGCTACAGAACGAGCGTTTTTATCTATACCTGAGGAGTTTCGTGACTTAATAACAATAAGGATGGCCGAGTACTGGCTACAGTCTGGTTTTGGTCACAGTTTTATAACAAATAAAGGTAGATGGTGGGGAAGAAAAATTATGGATTGTTGGTTGCAAGGGGAACCAACACCTTTATCTCGATTTGCCGAAGGTTTATTCGATGGACTTAGATTTAATTTTGAAGGGGAGGACAAATTGGTTTCCGAAAGGGCAGAAATATTAGTAGTTAATGAACCAAACACCGGTTGTTTGAGAGGGAATTGGGTAAGATTTATGGTTAATTTAGCAGTTGCAAGAGCCAGAGATTTTAAAGGGAATTTCGAAGCCCGGTGGGTCCAGGGAGAGGTTTCTGATCATCCAATTTTTGCCCATACTCCTATTGGGGTACAAAGAAGGCGACTTTCTAAGATGATACATAATAGCTGTAATACAATTTTGGTTGATTCTACTGCAGATCAGAGGAAAAATATTAAAGCCGTCATGCATATGAAACAGCATTTAGATGCCGATGGTGTTTTAGTTGTTTGTCCTGAAGGGAATGATCATAGTGCTTTAAATAGAGGGAAAAAGGAAGTAGGAGAAATGCTTTTGTTATTAAAGAAGAAAGCTAAGGCATCAATTCGTCCTGTAGCTGCTTGGGATAAGGGAAATAGTCTCAACTTGAATTTCGGGGAAGAGATAGTGAATGATGTTTCGTTAACTGATGGGCAAAGAATGGCAGATCTTGTAATGTTTAACGTAGCAAAACTTTTGCCCGAAGAAAAAAGAGGAGTTTATAGACATTTAGAACAATGATCGATTACCAGGTAAAAGAATATTCTTCAAATGTTTTAGTATCGGCTTTAATTGCTTTTCTATTATTTGGACTTTTTTACTTATTTTTTGGGAACACTATCGCAATTTGGTCAGCGATAGCAGTTATTGGGATGCCTCATTTTATATTTGCAACTGTTGGATATCTAGCCTCGAATCCTAAAAAATTTCTGCTGCAGTTTGAGCTGGCATTTTTTTTCGGGTTATTTTTGGCGTTCATATACTATACAAAGATCCCAAATGCTTTGGCACCATTTATTTTTCTGGCATATTTTATGTGGCATTTAATGATTAATGAGCAAATGTTTGAATCGACAATCGCAACAGGTTATGAAAAATGGCAAAACAAATGGCCGATTGTAATATCTTGGGGATCAATTCTGTTAGTAATCGCATCTTTGGGGATAGCAGCCTATTATCAAATTGGGATCAATAACCTTTATTTATTGTATGGATTGTGGACGTTGATATTTGTCTTATTTTTTTCAATTGCACTGTCAATTCTTAGGTCTCAGAATCAAAATAAGGTACCCTGGGGATTTTTATTTATTTTTATTGTGCTTTTGGTACCTGCAATTCTACTGTTTATCAGAGTTTGGCAGGGAGTTGCATACGCCCCGCCGGTATTTTTGGCGCTTTTTCATTTTGTTTCCTGGTATGTTTTTTACACCAAAAGGCTTAGAAAATATCCCAGAACAATTCAGGAATTTGGTGTTAAAAAGCTAATTTATAGCTGGAAAAACAGTGCCAGAATGTTTTGGCTCTATATTTTAGTATTGCAAAGTATTTGGGTGATTTTTTTATTAATTTACCTGTATTATCCTAACCAATCTTTAAAATCGGCAACC
>MFBO01000006.1:6358-11214 GCA_001774995.1 Candidatus Curtissbacteria bacterium RIFCSPLOWO2_01_FULL_38_11b
GCACCATTTTGGACAATCATTCATGTCACGACCAGTTTTTTGCCCCCTCGCCAAATTGCATTTAGATTTGCTTTTGGTAAAGCATATAAGATATTTGAAAAATCTGAATTGGCAAGAAATTCTTAATTTAGCGAAATATTCTCTCTGTGTTTAATTCTCTCTAAAAGGCAAGATGGAACCAGCTTGTTTTTATATAAGATCGCATCGGGACAGCCATCACACAAATTCCAGCCACGATTAGTCAGTGTTGGGGTATTGATGATGATGATAGTTTGGCAATTAGGGTTTGTAAGCAAACTTTTTGGATTTTTTAGAATATTACCAAGATATCCTTTAAATATATTTTGAGCAGTTGGTAAGGAAAGCAGGGAAATTGATTTAATAAGATTTTGTCCGTTTTTTCCCGCCGGGAATGAATCCCAGCTATTACTCTGGCTCTTAAGATGTAATTTTTCAATCGTTTTATTGTCGGCATAACCAATAGTTTTAGTGCCTAAAAGTATTGGTGCAAAAAACAACCATGATGGATTCTGTTTAATAAGAGTTTGGCCAAGATAAGCACAGGGTTCAACAGCGTATGATTTTTTGATTAGATTAACCAGGCTGCTTAAAGAAATATAGTTTTTGATATTTTCTTCTTGATCTTTAGAAAAAAGAACATCACGATAGAGAGTAAAAATTACCCGGCTTATAATATCTGAATTTTTCTTATAAAATTTAATAATGGTGGGGACTTGAACAAAATTTGTTTTTGAAACAGTCATAATAAAATTGAGGACAACCCCACCAGTTTCTCTAAACATTTGGCAGTATTTTTCCCGTTCGATATTTATTTTTTTTATTTTCTGGGAAATCGGTCTTTTTTGATATTCACTAATATGAATTACAACTTCAGTAACGCCTAATTTTTTAAGCTTTGTGAGCCGATCTTTTGTTAAAGCAACACCATTTGTAAGCAGTCGTACCTGGAGTCCTTGTTTATTGGCATAAGTCACCAGATTGTCCAAATCTGGATAAAGTAGAGGTTCACCGCCGGCAATTGCGAGAATTTTAATGTTTCTGATTTTTATAAGATTAATAATTTCCCTTTTTATTTTATGTAATGGTTGATGAATTCTTAATGGATTAGGAGACGCGAGTCCCCGATAACAGCCGGGGCATGAAAGTTGACAATAAGTTGTGGGTTCTATCCAGCCGTTTGGGTTGTCAAATGTAGTCCAGGGGAGCTTGAAAAGATTTTGAAAATCAGAAGTTGGCGTTTCCATTATATAATCATTCTTAGTTTACTTTAATAGTAATTATCGCTCAAGTACGTTTGTTGATTTTTGACTCTTTAACCCTATATTGTTATTCTTTTTATGATGTTATCAAAATATGCTATTTGTTTATTCACTTTGATTTTATTATTTATATTGCCCTCGAAAATTTTTGCCCAGAATGCAGATTTTAATATTTCAGTGCAAAGTGAAAAAGGTGTTATTTCGGATTTTACTTTTACTATTTCACAGCCAACTGGTCCTGAAACATTAAGCAATATCGAACTGGTAATACCGTCAGGCTGGGAGATAAAAAATGGAAGCGAATTAACTGAAGCGGAGATAATTGGAAAGGGTAACTTAAATTTCGTTTTGAATGGAGTAGCCAGACAAATTCCTGTTATTATAATAAATAGCCAGAATACCCAGGGACACAAAGCATACTGGAAAATTGTGTTTGGGGATCAGTCTTCACCTTTTGTTACGATTGACAGTTTTATAGATGGAGATATTGATAAGGGGCATCAATGGACCATGGAGAGAAAATTTTTGTTTAACATTGAACCCCCGATAACTTTTGATTTAGCGGTTAATGCCAGTTATATCACTAAACCGGCATTCTCTGGCACCTCGGTTTTTGAAGTAATTATTAACTTCGTTGGCGGAATAAGTAAGATAATCCAAAAATCTCTTGCGTTAATTTAATAAGAATTGATTTTTTTAATTAGATTTTCTTTGATTTGGGGTAAGGAATTGATGAGGTTATTGGATTCATTCGGATCGTTTGCCAGATCATAAAGCTCAAGGGAACCATTAAAATTGGAAATTAATTTATAGTTATTTTCTCTAACCATTTTGGCCTTTGGTAATATTTGGGTGTTATCTCTCGTTTTAGGCTGAAAAGTACCTTTAACAATTTTGTTTTCACCCTCCTCAATTACTTGAAGCATGTATTGTTTAGAACTTGCTGTCTCTGAATAGACGGCTTTATTATTGAATTCATTATTAAAAGTACCAACTAAACTTTGACCGTCGGAGAGAATTGGCGACTTGGGGTTGATAATGTTGAGAATTGTAGGGACGATGTCTACCAAACTAACTAAGTTTTGAATTCGCTTATGATTTAGCTGATCGCCAATTTTTATAATAAGCGGTATGCGAAGCAATTCGTCATACAAACTATAAGAATGTATTGCGAATCCACCATGTTCACCAAATTCCTCACCATGGTCTGAAGTAATAATTATTATTGTATTTTCCATGAGTTTTAGATCTTCTAAAGTTTTAAAAAATTGACCAAAATAATTATCAAGTTCTGCTATCTCGGCGTCGTAGAGTGAAACTATTCTTCGTTTTTCATATTCAGACAGATTAGTTTTACTAGTATTTATGTCGACGATTTGAGATATATTTATCGAATTAAGATAACCTTGATAATCCGAATCAATTTTTTTTATAAATTGATCTTGTGGAGAATAAGGATCATGGGTATGAAAAGAGTGGATAAACAAAAAAAATTTACTTTTTTGATTTTGATTTAGCCAATTAATAGATTTTTGACTGATCTCTTGAGCGTCCTGCCAATTTTGTAATTCGTTAAAAGTTGCAAATCCCTGAGCAAAACCTTGGTTACGGGTTATAAAAGCACCTGTTGAAAATGCTACAGTTTTATAACCGTTTTCTGACAGAATTTCGGCAATTGTCAAAGCGTTTTCGGGCAAAATATCAGTTGGTAATTCAGCATGAAATTTTTGGGGATAAAAACCGGTCAGCATGCTCGTGTGTGAAGGTAGAGTCCAGGGAGAAGAAGCATAGGCATTTTCAAAAACGTAAGCTTGGTTTGCAAATTTATCGATATTGGGAGTTGTTGGTTTCAAGTATCCATAAGTACCGACATGATCAGCTCTTAGAGTGTCAACACTGATTAAAATAATATTACAGTCCAGGCATTTGATTTGTTGATTGCCTAGAGGAGGATTTTGATTAATATCTTTCGGTAGTTCTTTTTGAATAAATAAGTGATAAGCAGTAAAAAGTACAGCGATAAAAAATAAAATAATTATGAATACAAAAAGTTTATTTGTCATCAAGAAGTACCAGGAATCATAGCAGATGCTTATTATTATTTATAGATTTAAATAAATTGACAAGAAGTAGAGTTAAATGTATCCTTTATTAAAGATGTTTCTTCAAAAAATAATTAATTTTATATTAATTTTTACAATTATTTTCTATTTACCGCTTTTTGTAGTGGTCAAGCCGATTCTTGCAGAGACTTTTATGCCTGCTTTAAGTATAACTTCTTCTGATATTACACCTAACAGTAATCCTGATATCACATTGACTACTGTGCAGCCTGAGGGTGATGAGGTATTAAGCCAAATCTTATTTAGTATACCCGCTGGTTGGGATTTTGTAGCCGGTTCAAGTTTGCCTCAAGATGCAGAGATTGCCTATGGTACCTTTACTGCTTTTGTAGTGGAAGTGAATAATACTATGACTGTTCCGGTAACAATTAGAAATGATAAAGATCTTCAGGATTATAAGGCCCACTGGAAAATTCTATTCGGTAATCCCAGTTCACCATATGTAACTTTAGATAGTTTTTTAGATGGTGATATTTCTAAAGGTCATACATTCACAATTTCTAGAGCATATAATTTTACTTTACAATCACCAGTCATTTTTTCATTAACATTTAACGGGATTATTTCTGGAATTCCAGCGCTTACTAGTCCTCTTATTCAGGGAAATTATAATTGGACTGCCAAATACACATCACCTACTAATGTTGAGATTACAAGGATTAAAACATTAACTATTCCTGGGACAGCAACACCAACAGGTGCTAACGTGACGGCAAGCTTTAGTGGAGGATCGTCAATAACTTTTTCATCTGTAACTACAGATGGTGTGACTACACAAACTACATTAACAACACCTCCATCTGAAGGGACTGGTCAGTTCCAGCTTTCGGGAGGGCTGTATTTCGATTTTAACTCGAGCGCTAAGTTTAGCTGTCCTTGTACTGTAACGTTACCTTATGACCCGGTGGAAACTCCAAATCCCCGCATTTATCACTTAGAAGATGGTGGGGTATGGATAGACGTGACTGCCAGTGTGGATACTGTCAATAATACTGTTACTGGAGTAGTTTCTTCATTTTCTTGGTATGCCCCTGGACAACCAAATTTTGGGCTTGAGTTTAAGGATCCAATATCAGCACTGCTTTCAATTTCCGACCCGATGCAGATTAATAGTAATAGAACATTGCCTGTAAACTTTGTTTTAACTGATTCAAATGGGTTTGTATCAAGAGATGATGTGACAGTTCAAATTCTTGATAATACAAATAACGGTTTCATTGGAGAAGTTACTGCTATTGCCCTAAAAAATCATTATAAAGCTAATTTAAGCCTGAAAGAGTTGAATTTGGCTAGCGGTATCTACAAGTTACGGGTAAAAGTGGGAAATACTACATATACTCCGGTCGTTTTATTTCAGCTGATTTAACAGATTTCATTAATTAGTTTGAGTATTGAGTTAGTGCCAATGCTATACTTTTTGGAAAGTAGTGCAGAAAGAAAAACTATTTCCATT
>MFBO01000007.1:0-9047 GCA_001774995.1 Candidatus Curtissbacteria bacterium RIFCSPLOWO2_01_FULL_38_11b
AGTAAAAACCCGTGGTACTCTTGAACAATTATAGAACGACAACGACAGCACTAATTACTAAGACTGCTGCAACTGCCAAATTTCTCTTTTCCGTTTGTCGGATTATATCAAAGTTTGGGATAAAACAATAATTTTTGCTATTGTAAAAGAGAGAGTGAAAAACTTGCAAGAAACAAAAGTTGTCATAGTTGGAGGTGGTTTTGGAGGAGTCAGAACAGCTCTTAATCTGGCAAAGATAAATCTTCCTGGGGCAAAAATAATCCTTGTTTCCAACAAACCTCATTTTGAATATCATGCAGCACTCTACAGAGTAGTAACAGGAAAATCGCCTTTGGAGGTTTGTATTCCTTTGAATGAGATTTTTGAAAATAAAAATGTTGAAGTTGTTGAGGATAAAATAGTTAAGGTTGATCTAACTCGAAAGGTCCTTTTTGGGGAATCTGGTTCAAAATATAAATTTAACTTTCTTGTTGCAGCTTTAGGTTCTGAAACTGCCTATTTTGATATTCCGGGCTTAAAGGAATATTCCTTTGGTTTCAAATCAATAACAGAAGCTCTCAGACTTAAAAACCATCTCCATGAAGTTTTTGCATCCTGCGAGAAAGCCCCTAAAGAGGAGAAAGTTTGTCTTGTTCATGTTGTCGTTGTCGGAGCAGGATCCTCTGGAACTGAACTTGCAGGAGAACTTGCCCTCTACACTAAAGAAATGGCTAAAAATCACAACATCGACCCTTCTTTAGTGACCGTTGACTTGATAGAAGTAGCTCCTCGGATTCTGCCTTCACTACCTGAGAAAGTCTCAAAAAAAGTTGACAAACACCTTCGTTCTTTGGGGGTAAATATTTTCGTCAATAGAGCTATCTTAAAAGAGGAGATTAAGCAGGTTTATCTTCATGATATAGAAATGAAAGTAAAAACAGTCATCTGGACGGCAGGGGTGAAACCCAATAATCTTTATCGGGAAGTAAAAGGTTTGGAATTTGATTCAAAAGGGAGGGTTTTGGTTGATGAGTATTTGCAAGCCAAAGGACAACAAGGTGTTTTTGTTATTGGAGACGCGGCCTCAACTTTGTATTCAGGTACGGCTCAAACTGCTATTTCTGATGGCAAGATTGTTGGCGAAAATATTTACAGGTTGATAAAGGGGAAGCACCTGGTCAAAAACACTCCTAAAAAACCTGTAACTGCAATCCCAGTTGGAACTGGCTGGGCAGCAGTAGTCATTGGCCTGGTGGAACTTTATGGAAGCCTGGGCTGGTCTTTGAGAAGATTGGCAGATTTTCGTTTTTTTCTCACAATTTTACCTTTTAAAAAAGCCCTCCTTGCTTTTCAGGATGGCAAGACCATATGTGAAACTTGTTCAATTTGTTTACCAGAGACAGAAGTCAAAGCTGTGATATAATAAATATAAAGATATACTAAAATCTATAGGTTGAGGGGGTTTTATGAATAAAGCCGGAAAATTTCCCCTGTTTGCTCTACGCGTAGGTATAGCCTGGCTCTTTCTTTATGCAGGACTTTCAAAAATTTTTAACCCTGAGTGGACCGCAAAGGGGTATCTTTTAGCCGCAACAGGACCTTTTGCTGATTTGTTTCACCTATTGGCTGGGAATCAAATTATAGATATTTTAAACATGTGGGGGCTAACTTTAATTGGGGTTGCCCTTGCGTTGGGGATCTTACTTAGGTTTGCATCCTTTTGGGGGATAGTCTTAATGGTACTATATTACCTTTCAATTTATCCGCCAAAAAATGCCCTGATTGTTGATGACCACATAATTTTCATCTTGGTTTTTCTAACTCTTTCCGGCGCTGGATCTGGAAGATTTTTAGGGTTTGATGGATATTTAGAAGAATTCTTTGCAAAAAAGGGTCTATCTCAGATTAGGTTCTTATTGGGCTAGAATTGAAAGTGGGAGAAGTAGAAGAGATATAGGAGGAGGTACCACCGTGAAAACGTTGCTATACTTAAATAGTGCAACAAAAAGGCTTCGTACCCCTTATCCTAATTATTCCCGTGGCTATAGTTAGCCTGGTTACCTTAGCAGTCACCACCATAAAAACAAATCATCAACCCACTATTCAGCCGTCCCCAAACTCTATATCAAGATCTCTTGAAAGTGATACTTCACCCTCACCCCAGACTTTGCAGCAAGAACAAACAATAGAGGATAACCCTTCTCCTTCGCTATCTCCCAGCACCGAACCGGATTTATCCCTGGAATACACGGCTGTTGCCAAAGAAGCCCCTTTGCCAACACCATCGCCGAGTCCAAAACCTGTCGCCGCGTCATCTACTACAACCGGTGGAAATTATACCGTTGCTACATTTAACCTAGGATCAACAACAGTAGTCACCGATTCCGCAAATGACGATGACTGTGGCAACGATTGTCCCACAAAACCTTTGGCATCCTATATCTCTGAAAATGGCGGTCGTGCTGGCATCAATGGCACCTATTTTTGCCCTCCGGATTACAGCTGGTGCGCAGGTAAAGTTAACACTTTCGATTTCCCAGTTTGGAATAACCGCAAGAAGAAATGGATGAGAGCAGATACCCTAACCTGGAACGGCAGGGGAATGATGATTTTTCGCGGCGGTTCTGCCCAATTTTATCCCTGTGCAGCTTGTATTGGTGCACCATCTGATATCACCGGTGGCATAGTCAATTATCCACCACTTCTTTCTGGCGGTCAGGATGTTTTAAATGAAGGGTCATTATCTGACAGTCTTAAAATCACTAAAGGCACAAGAAGCGGCATCGGCTTTGGGGGTGGTAAATTGTTTTTAGTTGTCGCAAGAAGCGCCAACATGCGCGACATGGTCAATATCTTTAAAGCGCTGGGTGCAACAGATGCTCTGAATTTAGATGGCGGGGGATCAAGCGCTCTTTACGACGGGGGATATAAAGCAGGTCCGGGCAGAAGCTTACCAAACGCAATTATTGTGAAGTAGACAAAAAATACTCCTCTTTGTCTGTAAAAACAACATCCATCACCAGATCATGTTTTGCAGATGCAATCTTATCAACTATTTGAAAATCAAAAGCCATGCCAATTTTTAAGCCCTTAAAATCGGCAAGCAACTTATCGTAAACTCCCCTGCCGTATCCCAACCTTATACCCTGCTTATCAAGGGCAACGCTGGGCAATATTGCTACTTCAATTATCCCCAATTCAACCGGCATTGAATTTTTGGGTTGCAGTATCTTAAACGGTCCAAACTCCAAATCATCAAAATGTTTAAATTCAGAAAGAATCCAGCTATCTTCTGTTTTAAGATATGCAGGCAGGTAAATTTTCTTTTGAGATCTTATCAAAAAATCGGCAATATCGCTTATTAAAACTTCATTATTAACGGGTGAATAAACTAGAATATGACTAAAATCTATTTTTGATAAAAAATTAATTAACTTCTTCTCAATAATCCCGCTTTTTCTAATGACATCATCAGTTGAGAGTTTCTTTCTCATTATTAACAATTCACGGCGAACGATTTCTTTCTGATTACTTATTGCCATACACTTGAGTAAATAAATGATTTATGGGTAAAAAAAGTCTACGATTGAACCTAATACGAGGGAATATATACAAGTACAGCGAAAACTTTTTCTTATGATTTTTGAAATTTCTTTAAATATATATTCGTGTATTTATCAACCCCAACCTCCACTAATGAAACAATTGATGCGCAAATTATTACAAATAAAATGCTTGATATTCCGATCCCTGTAAAATCGGCAAGTCTTTTTAAAACCCATAGACCAATAGCATTGACAACAAAATATGCCAAAGCTGTAGAATTATCATCCTTAAGTTTAATTTGCATATTTTTAGCTACCTGTGGAACAGCGTAAACAAAAAGGGTCAAAATCAACCCCACAAGAACAGAAGCAGCAGGCTTTGGCAAATTAATATTGCCCAAAACCACATCGCCTGCAAAAATTGAAGAAAGAATAACCAGAAGCAAACTATTTGCAATCCAAAGAATTAGAAATCTCAAAACCCACTTTTGATCCATACCAATTTAGAATAGATCAACAAGTTCCAATAGTCAATCTCATCTAGTTATTCCAACCATCCAACCATCCATCCACCAAACCACCTTCCTTTGACTTTACCTTGCACTTATTGTAGAGTGAAGGTAGCTTTAATGATATCTCAAGAACAAATTATTGATAAGTTGAGGCAATGCTTAGACCCTGAACTTGGAATCAATATTATAGATTTAGGTTTAGTTTACGGCGTCAGTATAGAAAGTTCCCGGGTAAATATTTTAATGACTTTAACAACACCCGGCTGCCCGCTTGATTCTTATTTTGTAAAAGACATTACATCCAAGTTAAAATCTCTAAAAGGAATCTCTGATGTTTCTGTTGAATTGACTTTTGATCCTCTCTGGAGCCCATCAAAAATGTCCCAGGAGAGTCAAGATCTTCTCGGCTTTGTTAATTGATTTTGAACATAAGTCCAAAATCATCCTTCTGCAAATTTCACAGCCCTAATATCTTGTTAATGAACGGGCTTGACATTCGGGTTTTCTTCGGATTACAATTTAATTTGAATCTGGATCTGCCAGTTCAAATTATTCCTCTAAGGGAAAGAGGAATATTAAGGAGAAAACTGTAGGTTGTCTCCTTAAAGTGATTTTAGGGTATTGACAAGCGCAAGATTTAGTGTCTAATCTAAAGTTAGACCACAATATATTGTGCTTTTGGCAGAATCGTGAAACCGAGTCTGACTCGGTGAAATATCAGGTCTCATCAGGCCAAAAGCATTAATTTCACACAAGGGCAGTTAAATTATTAAAAAAAGGGAAGCAAAGTGATTTGTCCGTTTTGTGCACACGAGGTAACCAAGGTTTTGGACAAACGTGAGGGCGCGGACGGTAAGACAACCAGAAGAAGACGTGCATGTCAAAAGTGTGGACGCAGGTTTACAACATTTGAAAGGGTAGATACACCGGATCTTCTGATAATTAAAAAAGCGGGTCAAAGAGAACTTTTTGATAGGAGTAAGATAAGAAGCGGAGTTATTAAAGCCTGCGAAAAGAGACCTATTTCGGCAGAAGCAATTGAAAAAATTGTCGATGAGGTTGAAGTAGATCTTAGAAGCAGCGGTGAAAGTGAAGTTTCGAGTAAAACAGTAGGGGAGATAGTAACCAAAAAACTTAAAGTTCTGGATAAAATTGCCTACATTAGATTTGCTTCGGTTTACAGACAATTTGCTGATATTTCAGATTTTGAAAGGGAGCTTGCGAATTTATCTAAAAAATTTAAAAAATAATTTATGAAATTACCCAAAGTCGACCCTCGAACTCGTGCCCGGGACTCTGCTAGATATGCGGGCAGAAAAATTCCAAAAGTGCCCAAAGACCTCATAAATCCAACACTATCCGAAAACGCTGCCTATATTGCTAAAACCAGATATTCATTTCGAAATGAAAAAGGCGAACCGATTGAAACACCAAGAGAGCTTTTCTGGCGCGTTGCCTACTACATCGCTGCAGCTGACAGGATCTACCTACCTGCTCGCCTCGCGAAGCGGACTGGCAAGGTAGGTCATAATGCTAAAGCACATCTTAAATCAGCCCGCCAGTTTTATGAGTTAATGGCATCTCAAAAATTTATTCCCAATACCCCAACGCTGGTAAATTCCGGCAAAAAAGGGCAATCACTTTCAGCCTGTTTTGTTCTGCCAGTTGATGACGACCTTGAATCGATTTTAAAAACCATGCGCGATATGGCCATGATTCATAAGATGGGCGGCGGCACAGGTTTTTCCTTTTCCCGCCTTCGCCCCAAAGACGATGTCATTGGCACATCCAAAGGCAAAACAACCGGCCCCGTAGCATTTCTGCAAGCTTACAACGACGTTACTTCACAGATTCGTCAGGGAGGTGTAAGACGCGGGGCAAACATGGGAATTTTACACTATACTCACCCCGACGTTTTACGATTCGCAGTTCACAAAGTCGACGAATTTTCTCTAACCAACTTCAATATCTCGGTAACAGTAACCGAGGAGTTTATGGAAATGGTTAAACAGGATTCAAAATTCGTTGAAGGGGAAATTCAAACTGACAGTATCGTTGATGATCTTAAAGAGGCTTACGCAATCCGCGACCTTGATCTTAAAAATGTGCGGGTGGAAGAAGCGGTTGCCAAACTAAATGTTATGTGTCAGGCAACTCATGAGGGCGAAGGCTACGAGCTGGTTAATCCAAGAACAGGGGAGGTAACCGGCCGTCTTAATGCCAAAAAAGTTTTTGATCTTATTACCAAACTTGCCTGGCAGTACGGGGATCCGGGCATGATTTTAATTGACAGAGTAAATAATTCTCGAGCCAATCCCACACCCAAAATTGGTCTGATTGAATCAACAAATCCATGCGCTGAACAGCCGCTATTACCATACGATGCCTGCACATTAGGCTCAATCAATTTATCTAAGTTTGTCGAAGGCACCGAAGGTGCCGAAGATCCCGAGCGCAGTCGAGGGATAGAGAAAAGCATAGATTGGCAAAATCTTAAAAAAACCGTCCACACGGCCATTCACTTTTTGGATAACGTTTTGGATATGAACGAATATCCTGTTGCCCAAATTGATGAGATGACTTCGAGAATCCGCAGAGTAGGGTTGGGAGTCATGGGTTGGGCTGACATGCTTGTGAAACTCAAGATCGGCTACGATACACAAGAAGCATTCAACTTGGCCGAAAAAGTTATGCAGTTTGTGCAAAGCGAAGCGGATAATGCCAGCATAGACCTCGCCAAAATTCGCGGAGCTTTCCCGGCATTTAAAGGTTCAATTTATGACCATGCCCACCGACCTGTCCTCCGAAGCCATGGCGAAAGAGGAAGCTTTAGCAAAGATGGACTAAATTACATTAAACCCAGAAACGGCGCCAGGACAACCATTGCTCCGACTGGCACAATTTCGCTTTTAGCAGACTGTTCTTCCGGAATTGAACCTTACTTTGCGCTAACTTTTGCTAAAAACACAATTGAAGGAAAGAGACTATTCAACACGAACCCATATCTCTTGGAAACTCTTAAAGAAAAAGACTTGGATTCCGAAGAGGTCTTAGTCAAAATTGAAGAAAACAAAGGATCTATCCAAAGCCTTGATGAGATTCCCGAAGACTTGAAAAAAGTCTTTGTAATAGCAGGTGACATTTCACCAAAAGATCACGTCAGAATGGCGGCCGCCTTCCAGAAATTTACGGATAACGGTATCTCCAAGACGATTAACTTCCTCAACGAGGCGACTGTCGATGATGTACGTGAAGCCTACTGGCTAAGTTACAAGTTAGGATGCAACATGATAACGATTTATCGCGACGGATCGCGCAAGAAGCAGGTTTTAGAGGTTAAAAAGGAGGGTTCTTATTACGATCAATTGGCAGGTAAGCGAATTAACTCTGGCGAGACTATTATCAGAATATCCACCAAACGGCCAACACCGCAGGAAGCTTGGGGCATGAGAATCCGCAAAAAGGCGGACGTTGGTCCGGTTTATACATCAGTATTTCGTGATGCCGATGGTGCGCCTGTTGAGGTTTTCGTAACAATCGGTAAAACCGGGGGCTACGTTGCCGGTGCCGCCGAGGTCACAGGCCGTTTGGCCTCACGTGCCCTAAAATACGGAGCAACATTGGAAGAAATTGCAACAGACTTGGTTGGTATTTCCTGCGGTACTCCATATGGTATTGGCTCAGATAGTGTCCTTTCAGCATTTGATGCAGTCGGTAAATCCTTAATTGAAATTTCCCGTGCTAAACAATTACAGCTGCCGGTGCTTGAAGAAGCGGAAAGTCAAAGTCTTAAAACTGTTTCCAAACAAGCTGCACTATCAAATGGTAATGTAGTAAACGGTCAAAAAAACTTGTCAACCAATGGCAACGGGCTAACAATTAGTCAAACAAATAATCAACCAAAAATGCCGCAAACTGCCCTACCAGCTGAAGGACAGATGAGTTTGACCCAAGCATCTCGTGCTCAGTCAAGCCATGGGATGATAACATACTCTCATGAGGACAAGGTAATCGAAACGAAGTTCAACAGCTGCCCGGACTGCGGTTCCCCAGTCACCTTTGCCGAAGGCTGCAAAAAATGCATCAACCCCACCTGCGGCTGGAGTAAGTGTAGCTAACCAAGTTTTCCCAAAACTTTAAAATCTTCTTCGAGCACTTTTCTTGAATTTGCGTTATATAGTGCAACAGCAGGGTGATATATAGGGACGATTTTAATTGGGCCATAGGTGGCAATCGCATCGAGAGCCTTTCCATGTAAAATGGTGATTGACTGATCTTTCTCCGGCATTTCAAACTTCTGCAAAATAAATTTAGTCGAAAAACGGCCTAGTGTTGCTATCACTTCCGGTTGAATAATTTCAATTTGTCTTTCCAAAAAAGGGGAGTAAAGGGCAATTTCGGAAAGAGTCGGATCACGGTTATTCGGGGGTCTATCCTTAACTACATTAGTTATGTAAACATCCCCACGTTTTAAACCAATCGACTCGATTAACTCATCTAAGATTTTGCCGGCTGCTCCGCAAAAAGGTCTGCCTGCTTTGGCTTCACTTTCACCCGGTGCTTCACCAATAAAAATAATTTTGGCATTGTGGTTTCCTTCTCCAATTACCGGAAAATATTTATTTTGCGTGCGATATTTATAAAGCGGAGAATTACCTAAATGCCAAATCTCATCGCGAATTTTCTTAAGCTGGACTGTTTTCTTAGTTGTCATTTATGGAAATTGACAGCTCAAAAGTTGAAAACTACGAAAATTATTGTTAAAAATCCCCAAGTTAAACGACTACAATGATTTGTATCATTGTAGTTTAATATTATTGTCTTCCTTGCCATTGGATTTCAGAGATCTTTTCTAACTTGTTGATATATCGTGCCAATACGAACAGCCAGTCCGAAAGTCTGTTGATGTATATCTGGGCATATTTATTTACTTTTTCTACATTCGAAAGAGCGACTATTGACCTTTCCGTCTTTCTGGCAATAGTTCTTGCCAAATGAAGTTTTGCACCAA
>MFBO01000007.1:9121-9240 GCA_001774995.1 Candidatus Curtissbacteria bacterium RIFCSPLOWO2_01_FULL_38_11b
AGTCTGGTTATATACGATTTCTTTACTCTTAGCGCTTTGACTTTCGACCTTGACTCCAAGGGTGTTGCTAGATCTGATCCTAAAACGAAAAGCTCGGCCTGGACTCTCAGCAGTTTTCG
>MFBO01000008.1 GCA_001774995.1 Candidatus Curtissbacteria bacterium RIFCSPLOWO2_01_FULL_38_11b
AGGGGTCAGTATACAAATCAGACAGCTGTTTGCCATTTTCTATCAGAGCAAAAGTTTTTGTGCAGTACGATATATTACTATGCAGTTTTTTTAATGCATCGCTTAGTTTATGCGAATTTGTGTCATCGCTTTTAAGCAAATAATAGGCAAACCTCTCGGCCGACCGTGGCCCAACCCCAGGCAAAGCGCCAAGCGCTTCAATTAGGTCATTTAATGCTGGCGGAAGGATAGTCATAAAATATAGTTTGTAGCTTTTAGTTTACAGTTTGTAGTTTAGAGTCCCAGTTCAGACAAAACGCCCATAAATGGCTGCATCTTTTCGGCGGCAAGCTTCTGGCTTTGCTGGATTGCGTCTTTAACGGCTTCCTCAACCCAGCGCTCCAGCATTCCTATGTCGTCCAAGTCAACGTATTCTGGGTCAATGTGGATTTTCTTTATTTTCTGCTCGCCGGTAATTTCAACTTTTACGGCCCCATCGCCGGCCACAACAGTAATCACCTGTTTTTGCAGTTCTTTTTGCATCTTTTTAATCTTTAGTAACATTTTTGCTTGATCGAATCGGCCCATACAATCTCCTATATATTATTACTGTTATATTGTAGCAAATTTAGGATAAGGATGTTCGTTAAAACGAACCAAACAGTTTCACCGCTATCTTCGATAGCTATGGCGAGCTACTTTCTTGTGTTAACGAAGAAAGTAGCCAAAGAAGTAACAGGCAAGCGCTAAAACATGACTAGTTTGTTATACCAGGCATGGTCGTGATACAAAGAACGACCTTTGGTCGGTCTATTTCTTTATTTTGGAACCGAAATAGACCGCCTTTGTATCACTTACTCGACCAAGCCTGATACAAACCAATCAGTTTTAGCTAGCCTGGTAGGGGAAAAACCAATCTGTTTTTCAGAGGGGGTATTAAGGGTCAGATGCCTTCTACGAATGTATCAATGAAAATGTTTATTTTTACTATTCAAGAATTTTACTTTTTATCGCTATAATAAAAGTGTATATGCAAATTAGGAGATAACAATTGCCGAAGCGCATCAGAACACAAGAATTTGTAGAAAAATATAGAGATTCTTATAAGCGTATTGTGCCAGTAGAATCTCCCGCCATTAAAAACAAAATTTATTTCAATATGTATGGATTTAAGCACTTAGTATTTAAGGGGAAACACCGTCGCGAGAGTAAAGCCATATTAAACAGATTAGTTCTTGTCCCATTAATCGTTCCAGTAATACGTAATTGTGACGAGGCGCTGGAGATACGTATCCGGAAAGAGATTATAGATGGTAAAAAAGTGACTGTCACTTATCACGCGCTTGAATCACATGTAGGAAAAGATAGTGTAAGAGTCCGGGTCATTACTAGAAAAGTCGGGAAAAAAGGCAGGCATTATTTTCATAGTGTTATGAAGTATTAAAAAACGCTCCTGCTTGGAGCGTCCTTTAGTGTGCTCGCTTCCAACTTAGGAGATTTTCCTTGGTCGGTTCTAGGGCAAGCCCCACAAGCACATTTACATTGTAGCACTATTGACGTAAAAGTCAATATATTTTATTCATATCAGATGTGTGGAAGTGAGGGCTAGGATCAGTTTCGCTTTTAGTAGATCAGCTAATGGGGGGTTCCTTTTGGCCTGGGATATGTGCAAATAATACGCTATAGCGTATTATTTGCACACTTCATGTAGTTATAATGGTAGTGTTAACGAGTTTGTTAAGGACAACGCAGATGCCCAGACCCATAAAGACAAGAGATTTTCAGCCTGCCCTTCGTAGCAAGGCGAAGTAGGGAGCCTGGATATGGGAACATAAGACACAGTTTTTCAGAGGGGGTATTTAGGGTTAGATGCCTTCTATGAACGTATCTATAAAGCTGTTTAGCTTTTTGCTAATTTTCGTAACATCAGGTTTTTTCTTATTTAGGTATAATGTTCTCTTGCCTACTAAAATAACCTGCTTTAATAACGCCCTTATAGATTGAATATTTTGCCCACCTCATCAAATGTCTGCTTAACAATCGATTTCCATTTTGCTGTCTCATTTGGCTCTGAAATATCGTTTTTCGAATATACCAATAGAACTTTGACCGATCGTATGTCCTCATCAATAAATAAAATACATCTGTTACCAGAGCTTTTGGGCGATACTCGCGTACCCTCTACAGCAAAATCTAACTTTACCAATTTATATTGAGCTACTGCCGAGATTAGATCGGCACGTTTATATTCCAATACACTATCTATACGCTTGCAGATATCATCAATATCTTGCAATGTGCCAGACCAAGCACTTTTATATTTTTTTGCGAATACTTTTATATAATGACGCTTTGTAAAAGTCTCGAATTCAACACTATAATTTTGCTCTTCCATAAACACGCTCTGGTTCTTCCTGTGTTATGAGGCCGTAAGGCATAACTTCACCATTGCGACAGATTTGCCACGGTAACTGTGCGTGAGTAAAATCAACAACCTCTTGTGTTTGTTTACCCTTCCACGCATTACCAATCTTGCCAATCATTGCCTTCTCTTCCTTGCTAAGTCTATTTGCTGGCGCATCGCCAGACTCTGTCAACTCAAAAAGGATAGATTTTCCTTTTTCCTCTCGATCTATGATCCCATCTTCTTCTAGTTCATCTAAAGCACGAAAATACACATCAGGGACAGGCCCACGCGGAAGTTTACGATAGCTCATCCCCGACATAGGTCTTAGGTTGTCGTAGTACCATGTAAAGTCAGCCAGATATACAAGCTTAGCCAATTTTGTCTTAGTAATTTTTCCATCTTTATCAGCACCAGATTGCAAAGCGTTAAGAATTATTTGTTTATACTTCTCAACTGATGCCTGATTGTCCGAGAAGGTAGAAACACCGTCGGGCGCACCCCTCAAGTCATCAATACTTATACGTAGCATAGCTGCTATAGACTCGGCTTGTGAAAGCGTAATGTCACGTTTACCTGCCTCCACTAACGCATATGTAGGGCGACTAAGCCCGACTGCGCTTGCAACTTGTTCTTGTGTAAAACCACGCGCAAGGCGAGCCTTTTCTAGATTATTTGCAAGATTACTCATAGTTGATCCTTTTTGATATCAATATACTAGCAAACAAATTAAAATAATACAACATCAAATGTCAACACTTTTTACATTCCATGCTTGACTATTTTACTTAGCCCTGTAATAATCGAGGGTACGATTACTCAATAAAAGAGAAGGCTGAGCAGTCGGGGCTTGGAGAACAGGGATCCAAGCCCAATCAAAAACAACTAGAAACGACCAGATTGCGAGCTGAGTCGTCTCCGGTAATAGTAAAAGTAAACTGTGTAAAGGAGAATTCGCAAATGTCAAACTATCATGTAATGAAACGCTCAGACGGTGGCTGGGAAGATAAAAGAGAACACGCCGACCGTGCAGCACGAGTATATGAAAACCAGAAAGAAGCGATTACTGGTGCGGAACAACATGCGCATAACTCAGGTGGTGGAGAAGTTAAAATTCACCGATCAGACAATAACCAAATTAGGGAAGCTTACACTATACCACCAGCTAAAGATCCCTTCCCGCCCAAAGGCTAAAAATGAGTGTCAAAATAATTTCTTATGATTTAATGCAACCAGGTCAAGACTACGAGGATCTGATTAGCTATATTAAAGGTCTTGGCTCATGGGCTAAGCCTCTTGAGTCATTATGGTTCGTTAACACAGATGAAACTTGTTCGGTTGTCAGGGACGGGGCTAAACAATATATGGATGATAACGATAAGATATTTGTAGCCAAATGGAGCCCAGAAAGTGGGTGGTCATCCCGGAACTTATCCACTAAAGTGACGGATTGGCTCCACAATCAAGAGTAGCTATACTTTTATCTTTCTGAAGATTAGTTGAGACAAAAGTAAGTCTCGAAACTTTATCAACTTTTCTGTTTCACGCATAGTTATTTAGATTCCTGAAAAATTTTAGCAACAAACGCCGTTCGGGCATAAAACGCCCGGCTTATGGACCCATGGCCCGCGCCTTTTGTCCGTGCTTGTATCCATTTACCATCTGCGCCTGTTAGTGCAGTAAATCCGTGTTTAATGAGTTTATTCCTTATTAATTCATAGTCTGCTTCCACTTCCCTGATAAGATCAGCGTCTTCTAAGTAGTCAATACTGCTAACTTCCAACAAAACAGCTTTTTCGGCATTTGTTCCCGACCAATCAACCGCACATATAATTAGTGACTTTAGTTTTGCCCAACAATGACTCTGAAAGAATGAGTGCTCTAAAAGCTCTTTTGGATTGATCATAGTAATAGCCATCGTTTCCTTGGGCACAAGCCTTTCTTTCACCATATGGAAGCTAACTGACTTGAGCTCAAACGATAATCCATTTGGTGCTTTTGAATTATTGTTAGTAAGACCGGCGAGTCTTTCTAATACTAGCCCCTTCCACCCCTTATTTTGTTTGCCAGTTTCATATGTTGTTATTCCGAATTCTTTAGCAAGTTTACGTAAATCTTGACCTATATATTGACGTAGGTTCTGTATCGCCACCGCACGAGTTACGATTTTGTCTGTCATAATAATCTCACATTATTTTGCAGCTGATAATATCGCTTAATCGAAAGGTTGAGGTATTCTTTTTCAGTGTCTATGCCCACAAATTTTCTACCATTTTTTACTGCAGCAAGCCCGGTTGTTGAGCTACCCGTAAAGGGATCTAATATCACGTCACCGGGGTTAGTACTTGATAAAATAACACGCTCAAGTAGTGCTATGGGTTTTTGGGTTGGGTGTTTGCCATATGTTTTTTCTTCTCTTTTTGGTGTACCTATTACCCAAACATTTGGATCGTCTTGTATTGACCAAACGCTACGCATTTGTTTTCCAGTGTTTTTGAATATATCTGTTTCATGCCATTCTCCATTTTTCATATCTTGGTAATTATAAGTGTGTTTTCCCTTTGGATCTTTGCGCGCCCAAATTAGAGTTTCATGGCTGGCAGTAAAGTAGCGCCCACTCAAATTTGGTGATGCATTTGGCTTAAACCACGCGATATCATTAAGTATTTTGTATCCTTTTAGTTGCAAGGCAAAGCCACATTGGTAAATAGAATGGTAGGTACCACTTATCCAAATAGTTCCATTTGGTTTTAGAACCCTATAACATTCATTTATCCAGCGAGCATGAAACTCAAAGTCTTCTTCTATGCCCTGGCTTTCGTCCCATTTACCTTTATTAACGCTAACTCTTTTACCAGCATGAACTGTAAAACCACCATTTGAAAGATTGTACGGCGGATCTGCAAAAATCATATCAATACTATCCTCCGGGAGTTTCTTCAAATAATTAATAGAGTCGCCCTGAAATAATACAAAGTCTTGATCTTTAAAATAAGCTTTTTGCGCTACTGCCTCAAGTACCTTAGTGCCCATAAGTTATATTTTACACTCCCAGAACAGGTAGAGGTGTTGTATTATTTGTTATGTTTATTTTTCTTACCTCAGGCTCTGAAAAACAGAGGGAGTGAGCGTAGCTGGTAACGAATAAAGCCAAAACCCGCTCCGAGTTATCCTATGGAAAACCGCGAGGAGATGCTTGTCATTGTTTTGGCGCGTTACCAGCAAACGAACGACCATCACCGTTTTTCAGCCGCCTGTCGGCTTTTGGGTTCCGTTTTGCCGAGACAAAATGGAACAAAACATTTGGTACTTTGGTAAAGTACATTATTTTGGTACTTTCCTAAAGTACACAAAATTTCTGATTTTACTCTTCTGGAACAGATAAGTGTATTGTATTTTTTATACCTAATTAGCAAGTAGCGACTTGCTAACAGGTTATAGGTGCCAGGTTATAGGTTTTAGAGGAACGAAAGTTTACAGCCTGCCCCGTTTTAACGCTAGGCGTTTACTTCGGGGTCGTCAGTTTAAGCTCTATGAAGGATTATTCTTGATGACGTTTGGATTATGCATCGTGGCTGGCTGAAGTGTTATTACTTCGGGGCACATCCTGCCAATAGATCTGAATAGTTGTTCGGTTTTATCTCCTGGTGTATGCGCTTCAATTTTACCGATTGAAATGTGGGGGTTTTCGCTCCTTAACCAATCAAAAGGCTCGGTATAAAAAGGATCTGACATTTCCTCAAGTTCTGCAAGAATACTACTTCTCTCTTCGGTAATCATTCTTCTTGATACTTCGTCTAGGGTAATTGCCACCGATCGAACAGGATTATTTGAGCCTCCAAAAAACGTTATTCGCTCTATACCTACATTAACTTTTCTTCGTAAAGACTCAACATTATCATAAATCTGACTTAATCCTTCACTTGCCGATATGTTTTTTAATCGCTTACCGTTAAGTCTTGTTTCTTTTAACTGCAATAAATTAACTGCAGGAGGTTGTTCTAAACCTAAACCCCGTCTTCTATTAGGTATATCAAATTCATCACAAAGCTCTGAAAATCTTAAGACAACTCCACCAAGTGCGTTAATAGCCGGAGATCTGAAAATAGATATACCTTTTTCGCCGATTGATGGTTCTGTGACACCCACATCGCGATACTCATCGCGCACTTCAGCCGACCATTGAGAGTTTCGTCTTTGATTGATGGCACCATGGCCGTTATGATAATGTTTATGCCGTTGTTGACTCATTTAAGAGTTATCGTAACACATATTAACTTTTGTATAAATTTTTGCCACCCGAATCTGCCATATTAATTCCAGGCTCCCTACTTCGCTTGCGCTACGAAGAACATAATAATTATTTTCTATTTTACGCTATAGCGTATAATAGGAAATCTTGTGAGAAGCTAAGCAGTGCAGGATATGCTAGTTCTCCCCTACCAGGCTCCCAACTTCTCTTCGCTACGAAGGGCAGGTTTAAAATTTTCAATGTTCTCATTCGAGTCTGAGCCTGAGGGCTCATCCCTCAGAGGCGAAGACAAGATTCAATGCTGCCTACTCCGTTGTAGTACCTACGGCTACAAAGGCCAGGCAATGAATATACAATGGTCAAAGGTAGAATGACAGACCACTGAAGACGGATAACTGATAACTGATAACTGATAACTGATAACTGGTCGCGCACGACTAGACGAGAGCGACTTTTTTGTCTAGAGCTTTGGCAACTTTGCTTAAAGTGGAGTAAGTTGGGTTTGATTCGCCGCTTTCTAACCTAGATATTGCCTCTTGCTTCATTCCCAATTTTTTGGCCAGATCGGCTTGCGTCATTTTTTTAGCCAAACGGGCAGAAAGTATTTCGTTTATCAATACAAATTCATCCTCGAGAGCATCATATTCTTTCTTGAACTCGGGGTCTTTTAACGACTTTGCCAAAAATTCGTCGTATGTAGTGAATTTACGTGTATCAACTATTTTCATACTTAGAATATAACACGTATGTTATATCTATGTCAATTCGTTTTTCCTTTGAAAGGCAATATTTAGTTCTTTGGGTGGTGTTTTCTGACTCTTTTTCTTAAAAGCATGCAATAAGCAGATTGTGTGTTGGATTTGAAAAATATAGAATATCCTAACTTCGTTTTTGCCCCTTACCCTTAGCTCATACAGCCCATCTTTCATATATTTGCTATACGGCATTCCAAGGTTCGGACCATGTTCTTTTAGTAAGCCCAACATACGCATTGCCTTCGTTTATGTAAATTTATCTTGATTTTCAATGAAATTCCAAACCAACTCATCGCCCCGGCTATTCTTATAGAATACGATGTTCCATTTATTCATAGCATTATGCGCTTTTTGCATATTACTTATGATTTTACTCCTTTCTCATCTGTTTTTGAAATAAATTCCTATAATACCGCACTTCCGACTAAGCTATTTCTTTGTTAAATAATTTACAATTATTAACAGAGTGAAAAGTGTATAAATAATACGCTATAGCGTATTATTTATACATATTCCATGCCCAAAGGAGCACCCCAGTAGTATCCGACTTCAGCGGAACTACGGGGCACGCGTGAGTAGGTGTTGTTAAACTCTAGATGCTGATGTTAAGCCATGACGTAAGAAACGATCAAACAACGCAGTCGGAGTGTATTTACCGGGTTTGTCCCTAAAACCAGGTTCTCGTAATTCTACAGATATTTGAGGATCTCCATTCTTATCAATAACGGGCACTTCGTAGTAACCCTGACTTAGGCTTGCTTGAGACAATCTTATAGGGCTTATCCTCAATAAATTACCAGCAGGAAACACACTATCAATCGTCCCAACAGCCTTACGTGGTTTATATAATAAATTTCTATTTCGTTCTTGTTGACGGGTACCAAGAAGTCCTCCCGAAAAGTAAGTTTCAGCTATAATACTACTATCACCGTCTACTGGCATGACTTTAACGGTCTTTCCAACAGCAAAATGTGCTAAATCACCAGATAGACCGGTAAGGTGTTCTTGGAGTTTTAGTTTTAATGCAAGATTTCGGAAATACTCAACAGACATCAAGGCCAAATCTGGACTATCTGGTTCTTCAACTACAACAAATTCAGGTAGTTCCGTTGATGATGTTTGACGAACAGGAATACTCCCTAAAATCGATGCTCGATATGTATCCATGGAATTTGCTAAGGCTGAAATTTCACTTCCAATAGCGGCTGCTTGTCGAAAATCGACAAAAAGTCTCTCTGATAAATGTTGACTTTCTTCTACCAAATCTGTCATAAATACCCCCTTTTACATTATTTATTATATCATTATTAATCCCAGGTTCAGTAAGTTCCTTAATACCCCCTCTGAAAAACTGATTGCCAGCTATCAGGCATAACCTTGTAAAGCCAAAAGCCTGACCTGAACCATCCTTTGTAAAGACCGTGAAGGGATGCTCAGTCAATCTTTTGGCGCGGTCATACCTGGTATTAGTTGGTAGTTATTGTTTTTCAGCTTGGGGTGGCACCTTTTTGCCTACTTTTGCTTGCTACTGAGAAAAAGTAGGTCGAACAGCCCCGTAGAACGGGGCGTCGAAACAATTTATATATATCTATTGTTTGAGTTGAAAGGCTTGCTTGGTCTCCACCGCATTCGGCCAGGCAATAAAATAGCTATTAATATGGTAAAAACACGTCATAAGTACCGCA
>MFBO01000009.1:0-1039 GCA_001774995.1 Candidatus Curtissbacteria bacterium RIFCSPLOWO2_01_FULL_38_11b
CCCAAACTGTCCCATCAGGCGACGGCGCAGTCGAACTTGTAGAAATCGTAAGCGGGAATTGGGCTTCGCCTCAAGTTGTTGCAACCGTTAATTTATCCGGAACTGCTGACGCAACCGACGTATGGTTCGACAATAACCGGGCTTATTTGGTAACTTTATCAAGATCAGGCCCGGACTTTTTCATCTACGATGTTTCCAGCCCTTCATCGCCTAGTCTATTGGGCGCATTAGATCTTGCCTCATCTGCATACGCAATAGTCACATCCGGAAATTACGCCTATATTGCTACCACACATGACACACGCGAATTAACTATAGTAAATATCTCAAATCCTTCCTCCCCGTCGATTATCGGCTCATTCAATAGCCCCACTACATCGGACGGTAGAGGTATAGCAGTCGCTGGATCAACTGCTTATTTAATAACCAACAATAACACTTCCGGTGTCGGCTACGAATTTTACAGTATTAATGTGTCAAATCCTGCATCCCCTACCCAATTAGGAGGAATTAATCTGGGCGCAGCCACAAGAGACATTTTTATAAGCGGTAACTACGCATACATTGCTTCAACAGCGGATACCCAAGAGCTTCAAGTGGTTAATATTTCCAATCCGGCTACCCCAACTCTTGCGGGAACCTTCAATTCTCCAGGTACATCTGATGGAAATAGCATTTATGTCGTCGGCACCACCGCTTATCTAGCAGATGCCAGACTTAACATCCTTAATGTCACTAATCCTTCAAGCATCTCATTAATAGGATCCTACAGCACCTCAGGTAACCCGTTTGGTGTTTTTGCGGATACTAACTTTGCGTATTTGGCCCACAGTCAAACTAATTCGCAATTTCAAGTTATCAAGATCACTATTCCGTCTTCTCCATTTTT
The DNA here is from genome assembly GCA_001774995.1 of Candidatus Curtissbacteria bacterium RIFCSPLOWO2_01_FULL_38_11b. Taxonomy (GTDB): domain Bacteria; phylum Patescibacteriota; class Microgenomatia; order Curtissbacterales; family GWA2-41-24; genus MFBO01. The sequence goes on from MFBO01000009.1 coordinate 890, forward strand.
TTACGGGTCAACGTCTCTTGGAGGTACCGGGCTTGGGGTCTTTGTATCTGGTGATTACGCTTACCTGGCTACGGCTAATAACAATGCTGAGTTTCAAATAGTTAGAGGTGGACTTGGAACCTCCGGCTACCAAACATCAGGTGATTTCAC
>MFBO01000009.1:1090-2651 GCA_001774995.1 Candidatus Curtissbacteria bacterium RIFCSPLOWO2_01_FULL_38_11b
CTCAACTGTAGCTTTTAATAACTTAATCTGGAATGCAAACATCCCACTAAACACCACTTTACAACTGCAGGTTGCCATCAGCCCTGACGGCAGCCCCTTGGGTCCTTTTGATTACTTTGGTTCAGATGGAGCCATAGGTTCATATTTCTCGCAATCCGGCCAAATTCCCTTAAACAGAATAAACGGTAGATATTTACGCTACAAGGCAACTTTCACAAGCGACGGTTCGGCAACACCAACCCTAAACGACGTCAGCATTAACTATTCACCATGAAAAATGTCAAATGTCAAATGTCAAATGTCAAATGTCAAATGTTGCGGCTTCGCCCCGGCGTTACTCTCGTCGAGCTGCTCATCTACATATCCCTTGTCTCAATTTTCATTTTAACCTTGACTGATATCTTCTCCTCAGTCCTTGCTGTTCGCACCGAATCGGAAGCAACATCGTCAGTTGAAGAAGACGGCCGATTTATCCTATCCCGCCTTGCCTATGACATAAACCGCGCCACCAGTGTTTCAATACCCCCCCAAATCGGCCAGACTCGCAGCAATCTGCGCATGGATATCGCTGGCGACACTTATGAATATTCTGAAAATGCCAGATCATTGCAGCTTTCTAATAACTTCGGAACAGATATCATCAACAGCTCAGAAACCACAGTTTCCAATCTCTCGTTCCAAAAAATAGGTAATACAGGCGGCAAAGAAACAGTCAAATTTCAGTTCACGCTAACCAGTAGAACACTAAGACCTCAGGGTCCTGAAACCAAAACATTTAATACAACCGTAGGTTTAAGATGAAAGTTAATGTCAAATGTCAAATGTCAAATGTCAAATGTCTTCGCTTTCGTCCCGCCCAATCCCTCGTTGTCCTTCTGGTTTTCGTCGCAACAGCAACAATTATTACGGCAGGCGCAACAACCGTTGTTCTTATCAACTCCCAAACAAGTAGCAAGTTTACCCAGGGCCAGGAGGCTTTAACTATTGCTGAAGCCGGCGCCGATAATGCCATACTTAGAATTCTGCGTGATCCTGCCAATAATTACGCAGGCGAAACACTCACAATTGGCGACGGGACTGCTACAATTAATGTATCTGGAACGACTACCAAAACGATTCTGTCAACCGGCCAAGTTGGCAATTTTATGAGAAAAGTCCAGGTAGTAGGAAGCTTTTCAAATAACACGTTCACTATAACTTCCTGGAGTCAAATCGACTAATAAATTATGTTTTTTTCAAAACCTAAATTGTTTATATACCGCAAAAGAGGTGTTCTTGAAATTTACCAAGAAAAAAACGCCAGCCCACTTGCCAAAATAGATATTCCCAAAGATGTCGAAAAAAATGAGGAGATTCTAAGTTCTGCTAAATTTAAAAATATTGTTAACTCCTCTTTAGAAAAATATGCGCTAAAGGGACAAAAAGTAATAATTTTATTGTCAGGTGAAATAATTTTTCAAAAGACAATTCCAAAATCAGACATTGAGTCACAGGATCAACAAATCCAAACCTTTTTAGACGACGTTCCCTTCGATTCCCAAAAAATTGCCCAAAAACAAAT
>MFBO01000009.1:2675-2973 GCA_001774995.1 Candidatus Curtissbacteria bacterium RIFCSPLOWO2_01_FULL_38_11b
GGTTGCCACCAATCGTGATTTGTTTGACCCGATTGTCAAAAGCCTGGACATACTTGGCGCTTCAACACAACTGGTTCTGCCATCATCTTTATTTACTTCCGAAAAAGAAGTCACACAAGAACTCTTTTTAAATATCAAGAAAAACTCCGATTTGGTAAAAAGAAGTAATTTACTTACTCAAGAAAAAAAGATAGGAAAAACAGAAACAAAAAAAGCACCACTGGACAACCAAAAAAGGCAAAAAATATTAGCACTTATCGCAACCACCCTAATAATCGTGGGCATTTCCGGTATCATT
>MFBO01000009.1:2985-7380 GCA_001774995.1 Candidatus Curtissbacteria bacterium RIFCSPLOWO2_01_FULL_38_11b
ACTCAGTTTGTCCTCAAAAAGCCCAAGTTTGCTCCGACACAAAATCTGCCCCAAACTTCTATCATCCAAGATAAAGAAGCTACAGACACACCACCTATGTCCCAAACTCAAGAAAACACGCCGAGCCCTTGACAACAAGCCCAACTTACATAACAATAAAATTAGTGACAACATTCCTGCCCATGTTAATTAATAGCTTTGAGTCTACAGTTCACAGAACCCTCAAAAAACCATCGAACTATCGAACTATCGAACTATCGAACTTGCGCCGAAGGCGCCATGGCTTTACTCTCATTGAGTTGCTGGTGGTTATCGGCATCCTAACCGTCCTTCTGGCAATTGTCTTAATTGCCATCAATCCCGCCAAACAATTTGCTCAGGCAAATAATACGCAGAGAAGAAGCGACGTTAATTCAATCCTCAACGCCATCCACCAGTACGCTGCCGACAACAAAGGCATTATAACCGCATTAGGAATTCCAACCGGAACTGCAATTCCAATATGCGATTCTGGTGGCACTGTTACTGTGGCTGAATGTCCGGACCCACCTGCTTCCACTGACTTTTGTGCTGCAAATTTATTGGTCTCTACCTATTTGGCAGATATGCCTCTTGACCCAAGTAACAGCGAAAAAGATACAACTGACGGCCCGACCTGTGATGTAGCAACAGGTTACAGAACCGGTTATACTGTTGTCAGAAATGCAACCAATCGTGTCACTGTTGCTGCGCCCAATGCCGAACAAGAAAACGCTCCCACTCCCGCCCCCACAATTTCCGTCACCCGCTAAAATAGCAGAACAGAGTATTCTGAGTTTTTCGAGTATTCCGATTATCTAAGTCTTCTGACTTCTATGCTAAAATCGCCCAAGTGAAGTCTAAAATTATTCTTCTTGCAATCATCGTCATCTCCACAATCATCTTCACCCGAACAATCAACGATTTTCCCCTAAGAAACTGGGACGAAGCTTGGTACGCAGAAATAATTAAAAACATGGCTTCAGGCAACTACAGTTTCCTAATGCCTTTCTGGAACGGCCGCTATTATTTCGACCATGCACCACTTTACTTTTGGCTTTCAAGTGGCGTTGTTATAATTTTTGGCCTAGGAGAATGGCAAGTTAGGTTCACTTCGGCATTAAGCGCTACAATAGCTTCCCTTCTGGTTTTTTTGATCGGTAAAAAACTCTTTAATGTAACCTCTGCTCTTATAGCTTTCCTGGTTTTTTTAACACTGGGCCAAGTTGTAATGCGCTTCTCTCATGGAAATCTTGATGCTCTTTTAATCATGCTTTATTTATTAAGCTTTTATACTTATCTAAAAGCAGAAAAAAACAAGAGGTATAGCGTACTTTGCGGAATTTTCTTGGGTCTTGGTATTCTTGTTAAAAGCTGGGGCATCGGCCTTTTCCCTCTTTTTCTGATTTTCACCTATTCGTTTATCAAAAACAGGTCTTTTCCAAAAAACCTGCATATCATCCTTATTTTTGCATTTCTTTCGTTTATCTGGTGGTATATCTGGGGGTTTATAACTTTTGACAAAGTCTTCACTTCCTGGTACATCCTTAATCCTTCCGAAGGAAGACTGGATGAACCTTTCAAAAACTTCTCCTTCCACTATTTTAAAGCGCTGATTCGCGACGTCGGGTATTGGCTCCTAGTTCCAGCTCTTTCCCTACTCTTGAAAGCTAAAAGCTTTCGACTGGATAGAACCACCTTGGCTTTCTTAACTGTCTCAATTGTTTACGTCAGCTCTTTAAATTTTCTTAGCGATAAATCCGACTGGTACAACCTCCCCATCTACCCGTTAATCGCTCTTACCGTAGGCTATCTCTCGTCTACCCTCATTAAATTCAATAGATTCCTCATCATTTCCTCTATCGCACTTCTCACTAGTCTGGGAATTTATAACGTTATTCGAATCGAAAACATTTATCCCGACCGATCGACAGTTGGCGCCGAACTTGGGAAAATAGCCAACAAAACAATTCCCAAGAATTCTGAAGTAATTTTAGACGATCCAGACTTTACCGCTTTTCTTTACTACAGCAATCAGAATGCAATCTACACTTTAGAAGATAATAAGCGATCAGATTTTGCCGAATGGTGGAAAATAAGCCACACCAATTTAGAAAATTTTATTAAAACTCATCCGAATACTTGGATAATCACCAGAAACCCCCAAAATTTAGCAATTAAAAATTACCAAATACAGCAAAGATACAACAACTATTATTTCCTTAGAATTTGAATGTGATAAACTTCTCCAGCATAAATGCTGGAGTTTTACTTTTTAAGTTTACATCGGGTGACAGAGAACCTATACTTTTCCTTAATGCTGGAGAAGTATGTAGCCGTTTGGCATTCATCCCCGCTGGGCGGGGTTTTCTGCCAATCCGTTATAAAATCGCAAAATATGCAAAACTTCGAAATTGCAACCCTTGCCGCAGGCTGTTTTTGGTGTACAGAAGGATGGGGAAATAGATTCGATGTTCGACTAATTTCTTGCCTATTTTAAACCTGGGATTTTTTGGCAAGTCGTATCGAGTTGCGATTGCTTTCCATAATAAACCTCTTTTGCCTTTTAGCCTCAAAATCGGCTTCTACAATGTTCCTGCAATTAATGTCAGGACAAACGTAAATTTCATGGGTGATCGGCTCGCCACGACCAGTACTGTCTACCCATTTTTTTAGAAATATTCGCGTCCTTCCACAACGAATACAGGGTGTTCCCGTCTTTAGGATTTTACTCATTTAAAACGCCTCTACCAACGCTTGTTTCTTGGTCTGAAACTGTCTCTTGGTGCAAATTGCCTATCTGGCCTGTCTTCTTTAGGTCTTGCCACATTTACCACAATTTTTCTGCCATCAAGCTCATAATCATTGTATTTTTTAATAGCCTCATCCGCTTCTGAATCATTCAACATCTCCACGAAAGCAAACCCTTTGCTCTGGCCTGTATATTTATCTGTAATTAAAGTTAATGTTCCTATCTTGCCGACTTGATTAAACAAATCTTCAAGCTGTCCACTTGTAACACCATATGATAAGTTTCCAACGAACAATTTTTTCATTTCTCCTCCTTTCTTTTTATAAAACTGAACCTAATTTGGGATAAAATCTAAGAAGTTGAAGATTCGAAGCGCAAAAAAGCGATGATCCTTAAACTTTTTTAATCTTTCCTAACTTAAGGTTTAAAAAGTATACCACGTAAATTCCTCCAAGTCAATCAACTATGGGGTAAGAATTATTATTTAATCTTTAAAACAACCTTACCTCGAGCATGGCCTTTTTCAAGATGGGCAAAGGCTTCTTTTACTTGATCCAGGGCAAACACTTTATCAATATGGACCTTTATCAATCCATTATCTACAAGCTCAGCTAGACGATTCAGTCGTTGGGGGGTCCCCTCTGTTTGTTGACCAATGGCACGAACTTTATATTTTTTTGCAAGTTCCCCATCCGGTTTTTGAGCCATCGAAACAATAATGCCACCCGCCTTCAGTACTTGGAAGGATCTATTAGTAATCTCACCGCCTACTGTATCAAACACAGAGTCAAAACCCTTAAGTAAATTTTCAAAGACCTCTCTTTTATAATCTATAACTTCATCTGCACCCAGGCTTTTGGCAAAGTCCATGTCACGACTACTTACTGTTGTGGCAACATTTGCTCCTTTCGATTTCGCCAGTTGAACTGCAATATGACCTATACCGCCTGCTCCGCCGTGAATAAGAATTTTTTGATCTTTTCCCAGCTTTATATGATCTTCTAATGCTTGCACGGCACTTACCCCTGCAAGTGGCAATGAAGCAGCACTTAAAAAATCAAGATTTTTGGGCATTTTTGCAATTTTGGAGGTTTCCGCTGCCAAACTTTCTGCAAATGCTCCGGATCCACCATTTAATAATCCACCCTGTCCATATACATTATCGCCTACTTTAAAATCAACAGCGTCTCCTCCTGACCAGACAACTACACCTGAAAAATCTCCGCCTAAAGTCGCGGGGAAAGTTAGCGGCACCAAATCTCTCAAATATCCAGCACGCACCTTCCAATCTATTGGATTAATACCAGCAGCGTATACCTCAATCAGGATTCGATCACTGGAAGAATTAGGTGTTTGGACATTCCCATTAATTTCTAAAACCTCTACGCCACCGTAGTTGTTAATCTGAACTGCTTTCATGTCTAAAAATTATATCAGATGATCTACAATTAATTCAGTAGTCAAATCAATTTTAAAAATGAAATTCCAACCGCACACTGGTCTTTCGGTTCGCTCCGCTCACTCAAGATCTACGAGCATTTGATTACAGGTATTGACTGTAATGACTGGTCCCAAGCTAGTTTACCCTGAGTTAGTTTACCCTGAGTTAATCGAAGGGTCGAAGG
>MFBO01000009.1:7418-9901 GCA_001774995.1 Candidatus Curtissbacteria bacterium RIFCSPLOWO2_01_FULL_38_11b
AAACCAATCATTTCGTTGAAGTTCTTTTGAAAATCCTGGATATCTTCAGGGAATATTACAACAGAATTTCTAATTCTATCTTTACCCTCCTCCACAAATCTTGACTCGGTTACCTTCAAGTACTTCTTGTTATTGGCAGCAAGATTAATGTCGAAGAAAAATGTTTTCTTACCGCATCTTATGTAGGAAGATTTCACTTTACTGTTTTTACTCTTCTCCATGTCTTTTACTCACCTCCTCTCCTAATAACTCATCCCAATGTTTCTGTGATTTTGAAGATATATTATATATACCCGAATAAAAACCGAATGTCAACCTTTCAATTTATTCAAGGTTGACTCTGAGCCAGTCGAAGAGTCAAGTAGCAATTTATGCTGCGAAGACCTCTTCGAGTCTGAACGACCTGAGTTCACCGAAGGGTCAAGAGATCAAAAGGAGAAGAAATCTAAGATATTGTCAAAAAGAGATTTTTGGATCTTGAAGATTGCTCCATTTTCTGCCGAAACATATCCCTTAACTTTGATTTTGACAGAAACTAAACCCAGAAATTTTTGTTGTTTTATTGACGGAATTTCATAAACCAACTTGCCGTCAATTTCAGTCAAAAGTATGCCTGATTCATCAAGCAGCGCAGGTGTGCCGGAAGGTGTACCTTCGGGGGTAGCAGATGGTGTAGCTTCGGGAGAAGAACTTGGAGTCGGCGAAGGTTCTGGTGGTAAAACTACCGGGAAACCTGCTCGAATCATATTTTGAATAGCAACCTCGGGCAATATTATAATTTTGGTACCACTAGGAGTAGTGACAATTTTCTCATTTGTTAAGGGATTTACGGTTATTGGAAAATGGGTTCTTATTTTCCTGCCAGGTTTTATGGACGGGGAAGCTTCATGAGTAGCTTCTTGATCTTCTATCTCTAATTCTTCTGCATTTGTTTTTTCTTTCGTTTTACTGCCGGTTTCTGTTGTAGTTGACTTCTCAGATTTCGATTCTTTTTTTATTGATGATTGAGGTTGGAAATTGCCTCGACTTTTATTTTGATCATAGCTTTGACCCTGCCCCTTATTCTCTATAGAACTTGAAAGTACATTTTCTTTATTAATGGTTTGAGTTCTAATTGTACCAACAAGGCCAATCGTACCAATCGAGATGGCTGCTGCCAAAACAACCACTAAAATAAGATGAATAACACCTTTTTTCACTGTTGTCTTACAACATATCACAAGTGTAATGAAAAGTGAATTACTTTATGCCTTCGCCCTGACTATAGTCGAAGGAAAACGACTTTCGAACCGGTTAGTGTATAAATATTTTCTTCTAATTCTTCACTCATAATTCCTGTTTGCTTCAGTGCAATGTGTAACGTACCCAGAGCGACTTATTTATGCAATAGGACACTCTTCAAATTGGTTTTTCTCACTAATGAGGAAATTGATTTAATAACATCTGTACTTGTATTAAAGTGTAAATTCCATTCCGTCTGTGGCTGCGGTCGAGTTAGGAAAAATCTTTTTTGATTCTTCTTCAGCCCATTTTCTCTCATCCAAGGTCTTATAAAGATGCGCTCCAAAATGAGTCAAAATCAATTGTTTAACTCCACTTTCACGAGCCAAATTTCCTGCTTGTTTTGGGTCAAAATGTCCCCATAGATCGGGTTCGTCTGTTTTTTTATTGGAACATTCACATATTAAAAGATCAACTCCCTTTGCTAGCGTTCTTGCTTGATCGGTGAATCCGCAGTCTCCTGTATATGCAATTGTTTTACCTTCAAGTTCAATCCTATACCCATGGTCAACGTATGCGTGATGCTGTTTTATTGCAACCACCTTATAAGGTATATTCTTAACTTTCTGGGAAAGTTCGTGTAGCCTTATTTCGGTTTTTAAGATGATAATATTTTCTGGCTTAGGCTTATATCCTACAGTAAAAGGAGGGTTTACTATAGTCTCAAAATCTTTTGCACGCCCCTCTCCTATATAAACATCGATACCCTGTTTTAAATTGAATTTAGCCAGAGTGTGAAGTCCAGAGACATGGTCTAAGTGAAAATGGGAGATGAATAATGAAACAGGCTTGTGGTCATTAATAAATCTGTCCAATTTATAAATTCCGTTTCCAGCGTCTAGTATTACATATTGGTCTTTTGAGTCGATAACAATGCAAGGGGTGTCTCCTGTAGGGCTTGAATACCAGCCATTTGTTCCTAAAAAAGTAATTTTCATAACTTTAGAGAACTTAAAAGTTATTTTACATCAGTATTTGGGGAAATAACTACGCAAGAGCTGTATCAGTAAGTTAGGCTAGTTTTAAAATTTAATATATTGCTCGACAGCAAGATTTACATGGCCAAGCTGTCCCTGTATAAATTTCGGATTATTTGCAAGCTTGTCTTAGGTAAATTTGATTTCCAGCTTTTTACCTAAGGAGTTGGCAATACGCCGAACCAAGCCAAGGGAAGGACTTACACTCATGTTTTCAATTCTGGA
>MFBO01000010.1:0-2069 GCA_001774995.1 Candidatus Curtissbacteria bacterium RIFCSPLOWO2_01_FULL_38_11b
CACAAGTAATAAGAAGGTTGTTGGATATAACAACTCAATAAATTTCATGGTAATTGCCTATACTTTAAGATTAGCACTTTTTTATCTGTTAACTCGACAACTTGACTTGCGATAAGTTTAGTTACTAAGCTTAAAGTAAGTGATGTTTTATAAACAATTTCTCGAACGGAATAATAAATTCCTTGCAGAATTTAGGACAGGAAGGAAAAAGTATATTTCTCTGGGCATTGCTTCGATACTGATATTTCTTACCATTATATACCTGGGACCCTTTGATGGTTTAGAAAAACTAGGCTTAATTAGTAAGAAAAAAAGTGAGCAAAATGCGAGAGCAGAGGAGATTAGGGGGATAGAGGGAGATTTGTGGGCAGATGTTATAATTGGACAACCTGATTTTTCAGAAATCATACCCAACAAGGTTGTACCAAATAGATTCTATGCTGCTTACGGAGTAATTATTGATCGCTTCTCAACACCACAAAAACTCTATGTTCATGATGGAGGCAACAATAGGATTTTAGGTTTTAACTGGGATAGTTGTATTTCCTCAACTACAAACCCGCTGAATTGCTCCCCAGACATTGTTCTTGGCCAGCCTAATATGTTTACATCAGCTATCAATGGTGATTCAGGGTACCAAAGCTTCCCACAAACTGCACCGGCCTCTGCTTCAACCCTTGGCGTAATGCAAGAAGGCGTGCTTAGTGTAGAAGAATCTATAATGGGAGCCAGTATGGCGGTTGATTCAGAAGGAAATCTTTACACGACAGATTATTCTAATAACCGGGTTTTGAAATATATAAGACCATTTGAAACTGATAGGGTGGCTGATGAAGTGTGGGGGCAGGATGATTTCACAGGCACTAAACCAAACAAAGGAAGGGCTTCGCCTGATGCAACATCTCTATATTTTAGCCCGGGCTATGTCAACGCTTTCTTAGCTGGTGTGGAAGTTGACACAACAGGAAATATCTGGGTTGCTGATAGCGGGAATCATCGTGTTTTAAGATTTCCCAGAGGTTCAAAGACTGCAGATTTGGTTCTAGGACAAAACGGGTTTACTACTGTGGATATTATTAACATAGACACAAACAGGAATGGAATTATTGATGAAGGCGAGAAAAGTCTTTTCTTAAATCGCCTTGCTTCACCTACTGCCGTAAGGGTAAATAGCCGAGGATGGGTTTATGTCGCTGATGAAGGGTATAGCCGGGTTATGGTTTTTAAACCGCCTTTCTCAAATGGTATGAACGGCGAGAATTTTGGTTTAGGTTTTAATTTTCCTAATGGAATTGAATTTGATCCTACAGAGCCTGGCAGGGTATGGATTGCCAATAAATTAGAAGCAGTACAAGAGCTCTGGGACGAAGATACGCAAACCCGTATCAAAGAATTGGGAGTTAGGGGTGATGGCAACATTCTGGGGAATGCGACCGGCTCGCTGGGAATTGATTCTGCCGGTAATATTGTCGTCACCCCAGGACCATGGTATTACTTCGATATGGTTGTTTATACCAAAGCTGACATAAACGCTGGACGGACAAATTACGCTTCCAAGCAGCTTTTAGGCACAAATCATGACGAGGGAAACTTGCTTAGTGCTGATGAGCTTGGACGACAAACGCCTGGAGTCGCAGTATCTGACAATCAGCTTTTTGTGCAAAGTGATGGAAGGCTTCTATTCTGGAATAATTTAGCAAGTCTAACCAATGGCAAAGGCGCTGATGGTTATGCCGGATACCCTGGTAGAAAAGTCGCGAGTTTCCAAGATCGAGTCGACGGCTGGCTTCAAGTGATGAAAACTGATAAAAATCACCGGTTGTATACGGCATTAGGTCAGATCTTTGTTTATCAACTGCCATTATCTACAGGAGAACAACCGCAGATAATTGGACAAAGTACGGTGGGTGGTCTGACGACTTTACCAGTGCTGGGCGGAGGAAATATATCTCTGGGACCTATCTGGGGCATCGCGCCAACAGCAAACAGTGAATTTCTGTGGATCAGTGACACCAACAACAACCGTGTGGCTCGAGTCCGCAATCCATTAACTGATCCTAAAGTGGATG
>MFBO01000010.1:2158-8527 GCA_001774995.1 Candidatus Curtissbacteria bacterium RIFCSPLOWO2_01_FULL_38_11b
ACCCCATCGACTCTGTACCACCCCGCCGCATTAGCGCTCGATCGCTTTGGTAATCTTTTTGTTTCTGATCATTCACTGGAAGTGGTTGGAAATTTCAGGCTCTTGGTTTTCAATAATTCTCTTTTCCCAACAAATAATGCCAATATTGTTTATGCACCTGCCGCGTCTAAAATATTTCCAAATATCGCAACCTGGGAACCAGCATTTGACTCAAGTAACAGAATGGTGGTTGGCTACAATGCCAATTGGGCAGGAAGCATTAGTTCACCACAGCATATGTTTCCAGGTGTCTACAACAATCCTTTAGAAGCATCAACAGCGCCAGATGCGTTTCTGAAGGATTTCCATTCTGGGGCATTCGCAGCTACTTTTGATGATAATGACAATCTTTACGTGGCTGATTTAAATCGGAGTAGAGTTTTAGTGTATAACGGGTCACGGGGTTTTCCTTCTCCAACAATATTTCCTACTCCATCTCCATCATCATCACCATCTGAAACTACTCCGGGTGGTGATACTGAGGCGCCAACTGTTTCTATTACTTCTCCCGCTGATGGGGTAATAGTGTCCGGCCGCGTTGATGTTAGTGCGATAGCATCTGATAATTCGAGCGTGTCAAGAATCGAACTTTACATCGATGGAGCAAATGTTGCTTCTTTGAATAACGCCAGGAGTATAAGTTATCGATGGAATACAAGACCAAAAAAGGTTAGTTCTGGAGCCCATGATATTGTAGCTCGGGCCCTTGATGGTGCCGGAAATTCAGGTAAGGCATTTATAACTGTTAAGAAGTAGTAACTCGCAGGCAAATCTACATTGTTGGGCCTTCTAATTCCTATTCTCGTGATACAATAGTTTTTGAATCTGCCCCCAAAAATCAATGCCCGCAAAACTTCGAAAAAAAACTCAAGTGCTTAGCAAAAAATCGAATGAGCGAGTTCTGGTCGTTAGGCGTGCCGATATTTTTGCAGGTGGCATTTGGCATGGGTTGAAAACAGATGGTTTGGCAAAACTTCTCAAAACAATTTCCACCAAACACAGATTTTTGCCTCGAGGTGAGATTGAAGAGGATGCAAGTTGGCAGCAAATTATTCCCTATTTAATTTTCGAATATCAGAAAAAAATCTTTTTGATGAAGAGAAAAAAGGATCATACAGATAAGCGTTTGGCAGACATGTACTCGATTGGAGTTGGAGGACATATTAATAAGAAAGACGTAAAAAGTATGAAAGGTACAGGAAGTACGAAAGGTACGATGGGTAAGGAACACCATATTATTGTGCAGTGGGCAAGGAGAGAGTTTGAGGAAGAAATCTTGTATGGAGGGAAATACAAGACCAAAATTATGGGGCTTTTAAACGATGATTCAAATGAGGTCGGGCTTGTGCATTTGGGACTTATAATTTTAGTTAATGGCGATTCAAACCAAATTTCGGTTCGCGACGAACATAAATCGGGGGAACTGGTTAGCCTTTTGGAAGTAGGAAGGCACTATAAGCATATGGAAACATGGAGTAGGATTGTTTATGATTATTTGAATGGAGAAAGATCCTCTTTTTATTCTTCGAGCGAGCGTAGCGAGTCGAGAAGTAAAAAGAAGGGTTCTCGACAGGCTCGAACAATGTCTATGAAACGATCGGGTTCAACCAATAACATTTCCGGAATTCTGCCTGATTGGCTTATCGAAAGATATGTAGAAAAAGGCTTTATCAAAATCTCGCCGCTTTCTAAAGATTGGAAAAAGAATGTTGATCAGGTGTCTATCGATTTTCATTTGGGCGATAACATCAAGCTTTTTAAAGCAGGTACTTATCGATTTGTGGATACACGTCGGGGTTTGCCGCAAGATGCAATGGAGGAAGTTAATCTAACAGATGGTGATCCGTTTATTCTGGAACCCGGAGCATTTGCTATTGCCTCAACTTTAGAGGTTTTAAGGTTGCCAGCGGATATTTTGGGAAGGTTGGAGGGCAAAAGCTCTTTGGCGCGTCTTGGGATTTTGGTTCATTCAACTGCCGCGCGTTTTGACCCGGGCTGGAATGGGGCGCCGGTTCTGGAATTGGGAAATTTGGGGCCAAAGCCGGCGATTCTTTACTGCGGTATGCCGATTTGTGCGTTTACTTTCGAGAAACTCGCGTCGCCTGTACGCATGAAATACGAAGGCTCGCGAAGCGATAGATATTCCGGTTCAAAAATTCCAGTTGCCTCAAAAATCGAAAAGTATGTCAAAAAAAGGTAAGTCCTATTTCACTAAAGTTTCGAAGGGCAAGCTTGTTGTTTTTGAGGGAATTGATGGATCAGGGAAAACCACGATTTGTAGGCTTCTAATAAATTATTTAAAGAAAAGAAAAATCCCCTTTTCACATTATTCATTTCCGAGATACGACAAGCCTTGGGGTAAATTGATCAGGCGGTATCTTGATGGGGAGTTTGGAAGTGTTGGTGAGGTTGATCCATATTTAGCCTCTGTTTTATATGCAGGGGATCGGTTAACCGCAGCTGTAAAAATCAACCAAGATTTGAAAGCTGGAAAAATTGTAATTTGTGATCGCTACACAGCTTCCAATATTGCACATCAAGCAGCCAAAGTGGGAAGTCACAGAGGAAAGACGTTTACAGAGTGGGTGGAGAGGTTTGAGTATGAAAATAACAAAATTCCTAGAGAGGATCTAGTGCTTTTGCTTTCCGTTCCGCCTGTTATTTCTCAAAAACTGATGGCCAAAAAGAAGAGGGATATTCACGAAAGAAATAAAAAATATCTTGAAAATGTATGGCAAATTTTTGAGGATTTGGCTGGTAAAAAAAATTGGCGAAAAATTAATTGTGTTAAAAATGGCAAGCTTAGGAAGCCTGAAGAAATACACAAAGAAGTTTTAGAGATTTTGGAAAATAGAAGTATTCTGTGATGAAAGACCAGTTTAAATCTTTCGAAAAGTTTACGCGCGAAGAAACGTATTTTATTTCTCCATTTTTTACAAATCTAGACAGAAATATTTTTGCAGCTTTCTATTTGCCAAGTGAAGTATTGGGGGCCTTGGCATCGCGCTACTCACGAAGTACAAAAGGTGTGAGGAGATTATTCTTTGATGAATATATAAGGCCGATTTTGGAACCGGATTTAGAGGGCGTTGACAAAAAATCGGTCCGTGAAGCCGAAACAATGCGAAAAGAGCTTCTCTCTCTTGTTGATTATCTTCACAAACATGGTGGTTGGGAAACGGTTGTTAATAGCAGGAGAGCGCGTGACTTTTTTGCCAAGTGGCTGGCAGCATACGGTGATGATTCAATTGCTCAGATGGCCGGTGCTCATATTTTTTGTGAGAATATTTCGCAGGTTGCAGTTAAAACTTTAGAGGATTTTAGAATTGGTTTTGCGCCTTTGGAGAAATCTACGAGGTACGTTGCTTTTGATAAAAAGGTTAACGGACGCTGGCCTTATTTTATTGAGCCTGATCTTCTTAAATTAAAATCCGGCGCATCTTATAAAAAACACATGAATATGCTCTTTGATAAATATGCCGCTTTTTTCCCTAGGCTTTTTAAATTTTTTGAAAAAAATTATCCCAAAGAGAATGATCAGAGTGAGAGGGCTTATTTATCTACAATTAATGCCAAAACGTGTGATGTATTGCGCACATATTTACCGGCAGCAACTCTAACAAATGTTGGTTTTTTTGGAGTAGGGCAGGCTTTTGAATATGTAATTACCAAATGCTTGGCATCGCCGCTTTCTGAGATCAGATCAATTGCTAAAGAGATTCAGAGGGAACTCAACAAAGTTATTCCCTCGATGGTTGGTAGGGCAACGAGTGAGCGAGGGAAGATTTATCAAAGGTATGTGAGGTCAACTGATAGAGATCTTGAGAAGCTGGCGTATAGATCTCTTGTAGAGGTTAAACCTCACATGAGGTACAACCTCGAAAACCCCCTAGTGGATCTGGTGGAGTGGGATAGTGATGCGGAAGACAAAATTGTTGCCAGCCTGCTCTATAAATACGCGAGAATTTCGTATAGTCAGATCAAGGAGTCGGTTAGCCAGTTAACGCCTTCTGAAAAACTCTCAATTATCAAAAAGGCAGTTGCAAAACGTCAGGTTCGACAGCATAGAATTGTTAGGGCTTTTGAAAATACTTATTACAAATTTGATATTGTTGCAAACTTTGGGGCGTATCGGGATTTGCACAGACACCGAATGCAAACGCAGGAGCGGCAAAGGTTTACAACAGAATTAGGGTACGATGTGCCGGCAGAACTTAAAGAAGCTAAGATGGATAAGCCTTATGTCGAAGCTTCCCAAATGATCGATAGATTATATCGAAAGATGAAACCAGTGATGCCAAATCAGGCGCAGTATGTGGTGATGATGGGGCACAAGATTCGCTGGTACCAATGGCAGAATTTGCGCGAACTTTGCTGGGAAGCGGAACTTCGGACAGGTCCGCAAGGGCATCTGGATTACAGAAAAATTGAGCAAGAGAAAGTTAGCTTGGTCAAAAAAGTTCATCCGACTTTGGTAGAAGCCTTGAAATTTGTGGACTTTAGGAGCTATGATCTTGCCCGAAGGGAAAGTGAAAAGAGAATAGATAAGAAATTAGGACTTATGAAATTAAGGGGGTGAAGTAACTTGTCAAAATTACCATTTTTTAGTAAACGCAAACCCAGCATGGGGTCTGGCGGTGGACCGGAAAGGGCCGAGTTTGGCAAAGAAGTAGATCAGATTAAACCTGATCCCTATGCAGGAGTCGTTGGAATGCTTATTGGAGATAGAAGATTAACTGACAGGAGTGCAATTATAAGTGAGTTTAATGTAATAAGCCAAACAAAAGTTTTAAGCCCCGACGAACAGGAGGTATTGGCGAATAGAATTTTAACAGGCAGGGAAAATTTAGGTGTGGTTTAAGAGAAGAAGTTGACAGCACAGTAATTGAAGATCTAGAATTTAAGCAAATATTATAGCTGGATTATTGCTGTCCAGCTTTTTTGGTAGTTTGCTATCAGAGGATTTTGGCTTGGAGAGAAAATGGAGAAAAACCTAACATAGATGATCCATCATTATACGATATGGCCTGTGCATGGGGTCTTATTTTTAAACCAGAAACAGCTGACGATGGTGTCCAAGAGCAAAATTCTGTTTTGGGGAACAGTGCGCAATCTCAACGGCAAGAGCCAACTACTTTTGCGGATGGAAAGACACTTCTTGGTGTAGATCTCGGTGCAAAAGGTGCGATGCACATGGATGGTTTTTCTAATTTTGGTAGAATCAGTAGAGGTATCAGGGGTAAGTAATTTGCAATTTAATTTTTCTTCGTGTTATAGTTTCTCAATCACACACGCAGGGGCGAAGTCTCCTTGACCACATTCCCCTGCGGCGGCAGAAAGGAGATTCATTATGATTATTCCATCAATGGAACAATTGCTAGAAGCCGGTGTTCATTTCGGACATCAGGTTCGTCGCTGGAATCCAAAAATGAAGCCTTTTATTTTTACAGCTCGAGATGGCGTGCATGTAATTGATCTGGGGCAGACTGTCCACAGGCTCAAAGAAGCTTGCGAATTTGTACAAAGTATTGGAGAAAAAGGGGGAAGCATTATTTTTGTCGGTTCCAAAAAACAGGCGAGAAGTATTATTGTCGAGGAAGCAAAACAAGCTGGTGCTTGGTATATCACCGAAAGATGGATCGGAGGTCTTCTAACTAATTTTGAGCAAACAAGCAAAAACATCAAAAAACTTAAAGAATTAAGAGAAAAAAGGGAAGCTGGCGAGTTTAAAGAGTACACTAAAAAAGAGCAGTTGATGATAGATAGGCAAATTGCCAAGCTGGAAAGATTTTATGGTGGAGTTGACCAGATGACAAAAATACCGGATAGTATTTTCGTTGTTGATGTCAGGCGTGAAGAGAATGCCTGTCGTGAAGCCAGAAGAAAAGAGGTGCCGGTTGTAGCAATTTGTGATACAAATGCTGATTTGTTTTTGGTTGACTATCCAATTCCTGGAAACGATGATGCGATTAAAGCCATTAAAATAGTAACAGGGGCAATTGCCAGCGCATATCTTGATGGTAGAAAAAGGTATGAAAAGAAGAGTGAAAAAGAGAAGATAGAGCTGGTGGGGAAGCATTGAAAATTCTGAATTGAAAATTATAAATTAACCATAATGAATATAAAAATCGAACATATCAAGAAGCTTCGAGAAAAGACGGGTGCTGGGATTGCGGATTGTCGCAAAGCCTTAGAAGAAGCAAAAAGTGATTTTAAACGTGCAGAGGAACTTTTAAAGAGTTGGGGAACTAAGAAAGCTGCCGAAAAGAGTGATCGCGCAGTTGGTGCAGGTTTGGTTGACACTTATATACATAGTGGTGGGCGGATAGG
>MFBO01000010.1:8569-8997 GCA_001774995.1 Candidatus Curtissbacteria bacterium RIFCSPLOWO2_01_FULL_38_11b
CAGGAATATATTCGGGATCCAGCAAAAACTGTAGATGATCTTATCAAAGAAACTATTGCCAAAGTGGGGGAAAATATTGAAGTTAAAAGATTTATGAGGTTTGAATTAGGTAACTAAATTATTTCATAATAAAATAAACTATGTCTGGTTTTGGTGTTGAGAGAGGTAATGATTCGCCGCTATGTGTGGAAGTTGAGACAGCTATAGCAGCTGCAAGGGAAACAAAGGGTTTTAATGGTTTAAGTGCTAATGATCAAAGTTTAGTATTGAAATTTATTACCTCTCGTATTAATTACATTCAAGACCGCGATGGTGACGGAAAATGGGCGGAGTTTTTCGAAGCCAATAATGCTATTCACAAATCAGATCATCTGAAAATAATTGCAATTCGAGCCTCGGTTAGAACGTCTGAATTAATCAGGATGAGG
>MFBO01000011.1:0-4010 GCA_001774995.1 Candidatus Curtissbacteria bacterium RIFCSPLOWO2_01_FULL_38_11b
GTTAATGGTGTTGATATATACCAGAAGTTACTGGGAAACTTTAGAGAAAATCCGCTCTAAAGTTATCTAGACCCTATCTTTTATATTCGCTCGCAGAACACCCCGCCCAGCGGGAATGAATGCGAGAGAGCGAATACATACTTCCAAGTACTGGTGTGTATCTAGCTCGCTCATGTAAACTTGAAAGACAATACCGAGGCCTTTCAGGTCTTCGACCGTGAGGCTCAGACCGAATCGGCCTCGGAAGTTTATGAAAAACGCACCTGTTTATCAATTGACCCGGGAAGGGTTTAATAATTTAAAAAAAGAGGAGCAAGCGTTGGTCGATAAAAGGCCGCAAGTTGTAATTAACCTAACAAACGCCAGGGAACAGGGCGATCTTTCGGAAAATGCCGGTTACCACGCTGCTCGTGAGGAACTATCCTGGATCGATTCACGTCTTAAGGAAATAAAATATATAAAGCGCTTTGCAAAAGTCGTTGAGAATGATAAAAAATCCGAAGTAGCGTTTGGCAGTAAAGTTACAATTGACTCAAATGGTATTACAAGTCAATTCACAATTGTCAGTGCCATGGAAGCGGACCCACAAAAAAACAAAATTTCAGATTCGTCTCCTATTGGCAGTGCATTAATCGGCAAAAAAGCAGGCGAGGAAATTACGATTGAAACAGAAAGTAGCAAAACCAAATATAAAATAGTTGAGGTTAATTAATATAATCTTACCTCATAAAAGTGGAAGAATTTTAACTTAGGGAGAAGCTTGGGGATTTGCTGTTTCCGCTTCAACAATACAAGGTTCAAATTTGGCTTTTTCCTCTTTCGTTAATTTAGAAGTATTACCATCCGCCAAAATCTTTTGGATCGCTTCGGTAGTTAATGCACTCTGCACACATGCAACATTCACCTTACCGATTCCAGGTAATGTAGTTTCTGTTGGTGCTTGAGCCTGTTGGGGTGGTGGCTGCGGTTTCGAAAGTAAACCTCTGAATGCGCCTTGTTTAAAGTTTCCGTAAATTATAAGAAACATCGCAATACCAACAACAATCCAGATAATATAAAATATTACAGCAAGAGCATTTGGAACAAAAGATAACTTACTTATAATTGAAAAACCTTTAATGTTATCTGTAATATTCTTTTTTAAACTTTTATTTGGCATGTTCTAAAAAGGTTAACTTATTTAGAATAATAAATCAACAGGGTATTTTTTTTGCATTTTTGCCTCATATCCCCTTTTGCAAATTTGCAAAACATCATTTATAATTCATCAATGGCGGCACCAAACTTGTCCGCCAACAGGCGGAAGGCTTTTAAAATTGCCACACTCGGTTCTCACACCGCGCTTCAAATCCTCAAAGGTGCTCACGATGAAGGTTTTCAAACAATTTGCGTTGCAACTTCTAACAGAGTCTCACTTTACAGTCGATTTAAATTTATAGATCAAATAATAGAAATCACCAAGTTTTCCGATTTTCCCAAAATCGAAAACCAGCTTATTTTCCAAAACGCCATTATTATTCCCCACGGCTCATTTGTAGCCTACCTAGGTCTTGGCAAGAACAAAAAAATGAAAGTTGCCTATTTTGGCAATAAAAAAGTTTTGGATTGGGAATCAGACAGACTCAAACAGCGTCAATGGTTACAAATTGCCACAGTACCAGTTCCCAAAAGATTTAAAAAAGGCGATAAAATTGATCGCCCGGTCATCGTCAAAGCATATGGCGCAGCTGGTGGTTACGGTTACTTCTTTGCCAAAAACCAAAAAGAATTTGATACCCGCATCAAAAACTTTAAAGCCCGCGAATTTATCGTTCAGGAATATGTAATCGGTGTGCCCCTTTATATCCATTACTTTTACTCGCCCCTAACCAAAACCTTGGAAATTCTTTCAATTGATAAACGCTATGAAACCAATGTTGATTCACTTGGTCGAATCCCGTCACAAAATCAACAAGGTCTTGGAATCGAACCGTCCTTTGTTGTGGTTGGTAACAGCCCTTTGGCACTTCGCGAATCATTGCTTTCGGAAGCATTTGAAATGGGCGAAAGAGTAGTATCTACGTCCAAAGATTTAATGGATGGGGGAATATGGGGCCCGTTTTGCTTAGAAACAATTATCACCCCAGAGCAAAAATTTTCGATAATAGAAATCTCTTGTCGAATTGTTGCGGGCACCAACTTATTTGTAAATGGCTCGCCTTACGCTTCTCTCTACTATGATAAGGAAGTTTCAACCGGAAGAAGGATTGCTATGGAAATAAAAGAAGCAATAAGAACGAACAAACTTAAAAAAATCTTAAACTAATGAAAAACTCACTCAAAGATTGGCAGGGAACTATGGCAGTAATCGGTGTCGACTTCGGCGATTCTGGAAAAGGCCGCTTAATCGATGATCTTGCTAGTCGCGCTCATATTGTTGCCCGATACAACGGTGGATCCAACACCGGCCACACAGTTAAAAACAATAAAGGTGAATTTGCTCTTCATATCATCCCGTCTGGAATTTTTAATAAAGAAGCCATATGTTTAGTGGGCAGAAACGTTGCTGTTGATCTCGAGTCTTCAACTTTCGAAATGGACGCTCTTGATGTTGCTAACGTATCTTACAGCAAACTTATTATTGATGAGCAAGCATCACTCACCATGCCTTGGCATAAAATGCTGGATAACTTTCGCGAAAAAGAAAGAGAGAAAAAAGAACAGAAAATCGGCACCACAGGCAAAGGTGTTGGCCCGACCTATGCCGACAGAACCCAAAGAACCGGACTTTTGGTCAAAGACTTATTTTCATCGGATTTTAAAGATAAGCTGGAAGACGAAATAGAATTTTATAATAAGCACTTTGGCTTCTCACTTAATGGCAATCAAATCTTTAAGGAATATGCACTATATGCAAAAAGAATCCAAAAATACATTGGCCAAACAGTTCCGATATTGAAAGATGCACTCAAAAAGGGCAAGAACATTCTTTTTGAAGGGGCTCAAGGTTATTTTCTTGATATCGACTCCGGTACTTATCCGTTCGTTACGTCTTCAAACCCCGGAGTTGTCGGTATCTGGCGAAGCTTCGACCTTCATCCCAAAAATATAAATCATGTCATCGGTATAACTAAAGCTTACACAACAAGGGTCGGCGAAGGCCCTATGCCAACTTTCATAGAAAGCGAAGAAGCAGAAATCATTATAAAAGAGGGCAGGGAAAAAGGTACGACAACCGGCAGGATCCGAAGACCCGGCTGGTTGGATCTTGTCTTAGTAAAAGAAGCGAAAGAAGTCAACGGAATTACCGCTTTGGCAATAACCAAACTTGACGTTCTTTCTTATATTAAAAAAATTAAGGTTTGTGTCAATCACACAATCAATGGTCAAAAGATAAGTTATGTTGGTCACGATGCCGATCATCTATCCAGAGTGAAACCTATCTATCAAGAATTTGATGGCTGGCGCAAAGATATAACAGACGCTCGGAAATTTGAGGATTTACCCCAAAATGCAATAAGGTTTATCAAATTTATTGAGAAAGAATCGGGAGTTCCCGTCAAATTTATATCAATCGGCCCAAAAAGGGGAGAGGCGATATACAAGTGAAAGTTAAAAGTGAAAAGTTAAAAGTGAAAAGTCTCAAAGACCTCACGATAGCTGTGGTCGGGTCTCATAGCGCTTTAGATATTTGCCGGGGGGCAAAGGACGAAGGTTTTAAAACTTTAGTAATAGTTGAAAAGGGTAGGGACAAAACATATGCCAAATATTTTAAGTACGAAATGCATCCTTCGACTCACTCTGTTCGCTCAGGACCTACGGGCTGTGTCGACGAAGTTTTATATGTCGACAAATTCAAAGATATTTTAAAAGCTGATATTCAAAAAAAATTACTTAGCAAAAACTGTATTTTTATCCCCCACAGGTCTTTTGAAGTTTATGTAAACGACTACGATGCTATTGAAAATAATTTCAAGGTTCCAGTGTTCGGTAATAGAAAACTGCTTCGAATTGAGGAGAGGACCGAAAAA
>MFBO01000011.1:4028-15120 GCA_001774995.1 Candidatus Curtissbacteria bacterium RIFCSPLOWO2_01_FULL_38_11b
TTGAAAAAAGCCGTTATCAAATATCCCAAAAAATTTAAAGACCCAAAAGACATTAATACCACTGTTATAGTCAAAGTAAACGAAAAAGAAAGAAGCCACGAAAGAGCCTTTTTTCTAGCAAACTCTCCAGAGCAGTATCAATTTGAATCAGAAAGGTTAATTAAAGGGAGGATTATTACTAAAAAAGACCTGAGTGCTGCCATTATCGAAGAATTTATTTTAGGAGTCCAAGTTAACTTTAATTTCTTCCACTCTATAGTTGAACGTAGACTCGAGTTGGTTGGAACAGACACTAGAAGACAGACAGACATAGAAGGAATTTTAAAGTTGCCTGTTAACCGACAAAGTGAACTATTTAAAATTAAACAGATATATCCTCAGTACGAAGAAGCAGGTCACATTGCCGTGACTGTTTTGGAATCAATGCTAGAGCAAGCTTTCGAGATAGGTGAAAGATTTGTTAAAGCGGCAAAAGAAATGAAACCGCCCGGAGTTATTGGCCCCTTTGCCTTACAATCAGTAATTACACCCGGTCCACCCAAAAAAGAAATCATGGTCTTTGATGTTTCGCCCAGAATGCCCGGGAGTCCCGGGATTTTTGCGACACCTTATTCCAGTTATCTGTATGGTCAGCCAATTTCAATGGGCAGAAGAGTTGCTATGGAAATTCGCCAAGCAATAGATAAAAATAAATTAAAAGAAATAACCACCTGAATTTGCTTTTACGAATTTATTATCCTATAATATGCCAACAAAAATGATAAACACAGAAAGAGAACCAAGTCTTCCTCTAACTGAGTTAACAGCTATCTCCATTCTCGATGGTAGAAATAGGCAAGAAGTCGCGGAGCTCGCCCCTTATGTTTCGGAATTCAATATTATTAAAACCAGATTTGAAGTCGAATCAAAGTATCTAATCGCTCTATCACAAGCTAGAGTCGTCCGGGTGCTAAACGAAGAAGAAAGAGCCAGACTTGAATCTTTCAGCATAAACATAAAATTAGCAGATGCAAAAAGAATCAAAAAAATAGAAGGGAAATTGGATCACGATGTTAAAGCAGTTGAAAGATCCTTCCGAACAATGCTTAAAGGAACTTCTCTGGAAGATGTTATCGAAAAAGTTCACATCGGCCTTACTTCGGAAGATGTCAACAACATCACCTACCGTTTGATACTGAAAAGAGCCACTCATAATATTTTTATTCCAACATTAGACGCCTTTATTGACGAGCTTGTCAGAGTAGCCAAGGATACCAAGTCAATGCCGATGCTTGCAAGAACCCATGGTCAGGCTGCTGTTCCTACAACCCTTGGTAAAGAATTGATAGTTTTTGCTACAAGACTAAATAAAGAAATTAGAGAACTTGAAGCTTATCAGCTAAGCGGGAAAGTGACTGGTGCAGTTGGTAATTTAAACGCTCTTCACGAAGCGTATCCAAACGTAGACTGGATCGATTTTTCCAAAGAGTTTGTAAATTCATTTGGTTTAAAACCTAATATAATTACAACTCAGATAAATCCATACGAAGACATAATAACCTTCATTCAAAATTATCAAAGAATCAATGGAATATTCTTGGATTTCGATCAAGATATGTGGCGATATATTAGTGATGACTGGTTTGCGCAAGTTGTCAAAAAAGGCGAAGTTGGCTCATCCACCATGCCACAAAAAGTAAACCCAATTCGCTTTGAAAACAGTGAAGGTAATATAGGTAAAGCAAATGCCCTTTTCGAATTTATGGTAAGAACGCTTTCAATCTCACGTCTCCAGCGTCATCTTTCGGACAGTACTATTATTAGAGATGTGGGTGTGCCGCTTGGTTATTCTCTGCTTTCTTACAAAAATTCAACTGCCGGATTTTTAAGGGTTAGACCAAACGAGACGGAAATCACCGCTGTTCTAAATCGAGACTGGTCGATTCTATCAGAAGCTGCACAAATAATTATGCGAAAAAGAAGTGTCAAAGATCCGTATTCACTTATGGCAAAACTCACTCGCGGTAAACATATAGGAAAAGTTGACTGGACTAATCTAATAGACCAATTACCACTAACTGAGGTTGAGAAACAGAGACTTGGAAACTTGACTCCTGAAACTTACATTGGGGAGGCTGTAAGATTAACCGAGTTAGCTATCAACGAGATAATAGATTCTAAAAAATGAAAAAGGTGCAAGTTGCAATTGTAATGGGTTCTGATTCAGACCTTAAAATAATGTCCGAAGCGGCGAAGATCCTCGAAGAACTTCAAATTAAATACGAAGTTCAAATTCTTTCTGCTCACAGGACTCCCGAGGAAACTGCCAATTTTGCAAAAGGTGCTCAAAAACGTCAAATTAAAGTAATCATCGCCGGGGCCGGCGGTGCGGCCGCACTTCCGGGAACCATTGCAGCTCAAACTACCTTACCAGTGATTGGTGTCCCTATAAAATCAAAGTCGCTTCAAGGAATTGATTCACTTCTCTCCATAGCTCAAATGCCGCCAGGTGTACCGGTTGCAACAGTTGGTATCGACAGTGCCCAGAATGCAGGATTAATAGCAGCTATTATTATCGGGTCCCTCGATGAAAAAGTTAATCAAAGGGTTCAAAAGTATAAAGATGAATTAAGACAAAAGAATATTAAGAAAAATTTACTGCTTAAAAAAATAGGTTGGTCGAAATATATTAGCGAATCTAAAAAATAATGATCGATAAAAAAACGATAATAAAAAACATCCCTCATGCTCTAAAAACCGTTAAAATCTCCGGTCTTGGTAAAAAAGAGAGTGGTAAAGTTCGAGATTGGTTCACTAAAGACAATTTCAGAATTTTAATAGCCACAGACAGAATTTCCGCATTCGACAAAGTCCTTGGACTGATTCCGTTTCGAGGAGCTGTTTTAAATAAGCTTTCTGAGTTCTGGTTTGAAAGAACCCGCGATATTGTCCCAAACCACATGATTGGCATTGTTGACCCCAACGTAATGCTGGTTTCTGAGTGCAAAGCCTTACCTGTCGAAATTGTAGTTCGTGCCTACATTACAGGTGTAACAGGTACATCTCTTTGGAAATTATACAATGATGGCCAGCGGGTAATTTACGGGATTAAATTCCCCGATGGACTTAAAAAACACCAAAAACTAGCTCGACCCATCATAACTCCAACTACAAGAGGAACAGGTCCGGGTGGTCACGATGAGCCCATCACCAAAAAGGAAATTATAAAGCGAAAGCTAATCTCGCCTGCAATTTATAGACAAATAGAAAAAGCTGCTCTTGCACTTTTTGAAAGAGGAACTAAAATTGCCCAAAAAGCCGGATTTATATTAGCAGATACGAAGTATGAATTTGGACTTGATCGGCAAGGAAAATTAATTTTGATTGATGAAATTCACACCCCTGATAGCAGTCGTTTTTGGCATAAGAAATCATACAGGGAAAAAATGAAAAAAGGGCAAGATCCTGAAAATTATGACAAGGAATACATGAGAATTTGGTTTGCTAAAGAAGGTTATACAGGTCGCGGTAAAGTTCCCCAAATGCCAGAAAAATTAATTATTGATCTTTCTCAACGATATATGGAGGTCTATGAAAGATTAACAGGTGAAAAATTTACTCTGGACACCACAAAACCCCAACTTGAAAGAATAGTCGAGAATGTGAGCAAGTTAATTTAACGATTGATGGTTGCTGTAATAAATTTCGGAGGCCAGTATGCACACCTTATTGCAAGAAGGATACGTCAGCTCGGAGTCAAAAGTGAATTAATTTCACCAGACGTAAAATTACCAGATCTAAAAAAACTAAATCCTCAGGCATTAATTTTATCAGGCAGTCCATATTCAGTTTACGAAAAAAAATCTCCCAAACTCAACATAAAAATCTACAATCTCAAATTACCGATTTTAGGTATTTGCTATGGTCTGCAGTTAATTGCCTACCAACTAGGCGGCAAGGTATCATCACGACAGACGAAGCAATTTGGAAAGGAAATATTAATAATTAAAAATAAATCGCCACTTTTTGAAAATTTACTCAATAAGGAAACAGTCTGGTTTTCCCACGGCGATCAGGTAGATAAATTGCCAAGAGGGTTTGATATTATTGCTTCGACTAAAAACGCTAAGATAGCCGCTTTCCAAAATCTCCAAAAAAAACTTTTCGGCATCCAGTTTCACCCCGAAGTAAGCCATACTCCAAAAGGCGAAAAAATTTTACGGAATTTTCTGTTCAAAATTGCCAAAGCCAGAAAAGATTGGGATCTTACCGAAGTCAAAATGCAGATAGTTAAAAAGATAAAGACTGAAGTTGGCAATGATAAAGTTTTGGTCGCATTATCAGGTGGAGTGGATTCATTGGTGGCAACTTGTTTAATTCGTGAGGCTCTGGGCTCAAATCTCTATCCAATTTTTATAGACACTGGTTTGCTGCGACAATATGATATTCATGACTTTAGAAAAATGGTCAAAATTTTAAATTTTAAAAATGTCCAAATTATTAAAGCGCAAGATCGCTTCCTTAAAATTCTCAAAGGCGTAGTGGATCCCGAAGAAAAACGCCGAAAGATTGCACGAGTTTACTTTGAAATTTTAGAAGAAGAAGCAAAAAAAATAGGCAATGTAATCTATCTGGGACAAGGAACTATTTATCCGGATAGAATTGAATCTGCACAAACATCCAAACATGCCGATAAAATTAAAAGCCACCATAATGTTACATTGCCGCATGGTTTAAAGCTCAAAATTGTTGAACCGCTTGCTGAACTTTATAAAGACGAAGTCAGAACGCTAGGGAGAATCCTTAACGTCCCCGATAGTTTTTTAAACCGCCATCCTTTTCCCGGCCCTGGTCTTGGCATCCGAATCTTAGGAGAAGTAACCAAAGAAAGACTGGAAATTGTTCGCGCGGCAGATGAGGTTTTTATTTCCGAGCTTAAATCCGCTGGACTATACAATATAAAGGAAGGATCCTCAAAGATGTCGCAAGCCCTAGCTGCAATTTTACCTGTTAAGTCGGTAGGTGTAATGGGTGATGCCCGAACGTATTCTTACATGATCGCTCTTCGCTGTGTTGATACAGTTGATTTTATGACCGCTGACTGGTCAAAAATCCCAAACGAAGTTTTGGAAAAAGTATCGTCACGAATTGTCAACGAAGTGCGCGGTGTCAATCGCGTAGTTTACGACATCACCCAAAAACCCCCGGCAACGATTGAATATGAGTAAATAATTTGAAATTTTAAATTTATAATTTTTTTTCAAAGAAAAGCTCTGCTTATTGAATTTTTAATGTTTTAAATTTTAAATATCTATAATTTATTTCAAATTTCAAACTTCAAATTGAAAATAAAAGGCCGTATGAATAAGTTTACATTCGTCACCTCCAACAAAAACAAGGCTCGAGAGATAACAGAAATTTTAAGTTCGGGTATCAAAATCAACGAAGTGGAATTACCCGAAATCCAATCTCTTAACCTTGATGAAGTCATAGCAGCAAAAGCTAGGGCAGCTTATCGAAAAATTAAAAAGCCGGTTTTAGTAGAAGACATCAGTTTTGAAATAAAAGCTCTAAAAGGTTTGCCCGGCACTTTCATCAAATTTTTTCTTCAAACTCTTGGTACAGAGGGTACGGTTAAACTCGTCGGCAGGTCAAAAACCGATACTACAGTTACAGCAGCAATTGCTATTTATGATGGCAAAAATTTTAAAATCTTCAAAGGAAAAGTCAGTGGTACATTATCCAAAAAAGATAAGGGAATACACGGTTTCGGCTTTGATAAAGTTTTTATCCCAAAAGGCTACAAACATACATATGCTCAAATGCCACCATCTCTAAAAAACGAAATTTCGCACAGAGCTAAGGCGTTAAGAAAAGCAAAGACATATCTTAAAAAGACAAATTGACACCTAACTTCAATTGATATATTCTTAACTCGAATATCGTGCTTAAAAAATATTTACCACTCTCCATTTTATTGCTATTAACGCTGATTTTTACTCCTTATGTATTTGCCCAGCACATTGAAAGACAAGAGATTGTGCTTTTACCCAAAGATCAGGTTGTCAACCAGGATTATTTTGCAACAGGTGAAAAAGTTACAATTGCAGGAATTGTCAACGGTGATGCTTATATTGCTGGCGGCAATTTAATTATCGATGGGGAAATAAACGGTGATTTACTTGCAGCAGGAGGCACAGTTAACATCCGCGGAAGAGTTACCGATGATGTCAGGGTGGCAGCAGGGCAAGTGATTATCTCAGGTCTTGTAGAAGGTAATGTTACAGTTCTTGGAGGTTCTGTTAATTTAGAAAATTCAGCAGAAATTAAAGGAAGTTTAACAAGTGCAGCCGGCAACCTTTCTGTATTTAGCCCAATTGGAAAAGGCATTACAGCAGGTGCAGGGGATATCACGATTGATAGTAAAATAAGTGGCAACATTTTAACTGGTGTCAACTCTTTAACCTTGAACCCAAACGCCGAAGTTAATGGTAATTTAACATATGTGAGTGAAAGACAAGCTAATATCCAGCCCGGAGCAAAAGTATCCGGCAAAACTACCCATAATCTGCCGCAAAAACCCCAAGAGAAAGATATGGAAAAAATCTTAGGTGGGATTTTCTTATTCTTTGAAATTATAAGTTTCCTGGCAGCATTAATAATGGGAATGTTACTTTTAAAATTCTTTCCCAATTACATAAAAGACCTTGTAAATTATTTAGATAACAAACCTTTAAAAAGTACTGGGCTAGGATTATTGACTGCTGTTGTCACACCGATTTTAATTATCCTTCTTTTTATTACTCTTGTTGGAATACCCGCAAGTCTAATGCTCTTGGCAGCATTTTTGGTTTCACTTTATTTTTCCAAAATTATTTTTGCAATGTACATTGGCCAAAAAGCTACAGCCATTCTTGGTAGAAAATGGACAGTCTACCTATCATTTTTAACAGGATTAATGATTTTATATTTATTTAAAATTATTCCTGTTGTTGGCTTTATTACAACTATAGTTGCGGTGCTTGCGGGTACTGGAGCAATTGTCCAGGCAAAGTTTTCCATCTTAAAACTATCAAAATCCAAGAAAATAATTTAGGGAATAAAGCTATTTTTTAAAAACTATCAACTTTAGACCCGAATTCTGAGTGTACGAAGAATGAGGATCGCAAACTCATTTTTTAAAGACAATGAGTTTTAGGATCGCAATCCTGAGTCCATCGAAGGATGAGAACCGCAAACTCATCGCTTGAATACGATGAGTTTATAGCCTGCAAAATTCCAGAAAAGAGAAATTGCAGTTGCCAGAACTTTTGCCAAGTTTGCCCAAAGCTTATCTGATTCCACAACAATAGGACTTATATAAGTGGTCAGTACGTAAACTATGCCGCTGTTTATGGAAAGCCCGATTAAGGTTACTGCTACAAATAATGCAAAATTTGCCTGTTTTCTTCCTGGAAATACCCATTCCTTGTTCCAGAAATAGCTATTAACTAAAGCTATCGAAAATGATGTTGTATTAATCGGAATTATACCTACCCCTTTCGAAACTCCCGTTAAAGCAATTAAAAAGTTAAGTATTCCAAAATCGATTGCGGTGTTTAAGAAACCAACAGCCGCGAATTTCCCAAACTGCCAAAGAAGTGAGATTTTTTTACCAATTAGGCTCGCAACAAACAATCCAGATATTCCCAGAATAGGGATTATTAAAAATAACAATAGGGGAGAAAAGGGAAGTTTGCCCAAAAGGCCTGTATTAATCAGTGTCGGAATCAAAAACAGGGCAACTAAAATCGTTGCCGCCACAGAAAGCTGTAAATCTCTCTTTTGCACTTATAATTAATATTAAAGCCAACTGCAGCTAATTACAAATAGTATTTAACAATAGAGGAAGTAATAAAGTTGACGAATCTAGCAGTCTTTACCTAACTGGGGGGACTCTGGAGAATCAGAACTCTGCTCGCAGGCAGGATCGGCTTGATTTGGTTCAAGAGTTGACCTATGGCTCCTGGTCGCAGGGTCGGATTCATTTCCGTCAAGAATGATTCCACCCCAAAGCTCGTCAAGCCTTGCATTAGGATTATCATCATCGCTAACTTCTTTATTCAAATACCCATTTACGATATTAAAATCATCCTGCGTCACATGCCCGTTCAAGTTAATATCGTTCTGGGGACTTGCTGGTAAAAGACACAGAAATTCTCGCATTACATCGATGTCATTTTCTGTAATTCTGAATTTACCATCCTCGCCTCTTTGCCCGTCTCTATCAAGTCCAGGTAGCCAATCTATTCCTTTTTGTCTGCGGGCATCAAAAAGATTAAAAACACCGTCGCCATTTTTGTCCACCAATTCAACATTAACAAACGGTACGTTGTGAGGTTCAAAAACAGAAGTAGGAGTTGGACCTACAGTTGCAGTTGGTGTTGGAGAACTTTCTCGGCTGTCACAAGCAGCAACTGCAAGTAGAACAGTAGCAAAAACAGATCCACCTACAAGAGCTATTAAACCCCACCTTTTTCTGATTAGCAAACTTTCTTTCTTAGAGCTTACCTCACCAAGATCTTCAATTTGTCTAATTGTATGTTCGTGTTCTCTATCCATAAACTTCACCACGCTGGGCAAAAAAGCCCATCCCTTTGAAGAATAGCATATACGTCTCCGAGATCTATTCTGCCGTCCGTTCCAACAGGTGCGATATCATATAGAATGTTGTATGTACTAGGTTGGTTAAAGCGAAAGGCAACGGATTGGGCATCCAAAGTATTAATTTTAAGGTCATTGTTAAAATCATATTTATGACAATTGCGCCACCAAAGCGTTGCCCACGCGTCAACCCGGCCATAACCTTGGTGATTCATATTTTTGCATTTCAAGTCTTCTCTGGTGATTTCCGTACTCTTTGGCAAAAAGCTAACTGTTCTACAAAGTGCAGCTACTCCCGATATATAAGCTGCAGCCTGGGAAGTCCAACAACCTGACGAAGTATGTACCCCATTACCATCTGCATCAATTGCAGCTGCAGACAAACTTATTATTTCAGAACCAGGCGCTAAGATATCCGCATCGCTTTTACCACTTGATAGATTGCAAATAGCGTCTTGTGCATTTGTTGCGCCTACACAAATTACATTTTGATGTCTTGCAGGATATTCACAGTCGCCCCGACCATCATTTCCGGCAGAGGCAACCAGAACTATACCGAGTTTTTCTCTTGCGTATTGCAAATGGAAATTTGTCAAAAAGCTATTGCTGTCGGTGTAACCGTAGCCAAAAGACATGTTTATTACTTTAATATCTAAATCTCCCCGATTAACCTCTCCTATAATCCATTCAAAGGCTTTTCCAATCGCAGAATCAGAAACGGAAGCTCCAGCCTTTATCGGTATCAATTCTACATTTTGGGCCAGGCCTGCAATGCCTTTATCATTATTTGCTGTCGCCGCAATTATGCCACTCATAAGTGTTCCGTGGCCTTCCGTATCGTCAACATTTGAATAATCCGGATCTTGAGGAGAATCAATGAGAATGTTCCTACGAGTACTGGATAAATTTTTTTGAATGTCGGGATGGTTGACATCAAGCCCGGTGTCAATTACAGCAACCTGAACTGGATTAGTTGCACTGCCTTTTGTTTCCGTATACCATGTCTCCTCAATTCTAATTTGTCTATGACCCCACTGGTTTTGCCAATAAGGGTCATTGGTCATCAATTCACCAACGTGATTTTTGTAAGCTTTTTCAACATCGGACTCATTATTAAGCTGTTTTTGCAAAGCTTCAATGTTATTCGTATTTATTTTAATTTTATCAGTGTTTACCAAATTGAAACTCTCCTTGGCGTTAGCATTAAATTTTGTAAAAATCGGACTTTTTTGTTGACTGACAACTCCTATTTTAAATTTAACAAGCAGCTCATCTGCGACATACCCAAATGTTAACTCGGATGGATCATCCAATCCAAAAGCTGGTGCTTGTACTCCCTGTCCGACGTAAGTTTGTATAATATCCGCATCAGCTTGGGAAAGCACCCCGTCATTGTTCACATCAAGCCGTGGTTTATATGAATACTTACCCTCATCAGGACTCTCCAGACCTGCGTTAAACCTTACTAAATAAACATCCATGCTATCAATTTTTTTATCCCCATTAACATCAACACAAACAGGGCAGTTGACAGTTTGAGGAGGTGCCAGTAGCCTGGCGTCAACTAGATTAATAATGCCATCACCATTTTGATCAGTTATGGCCTGGGAAGTTGTAGCTTCTAAAGGTTTAGTTTTCTCCGTTAGCACGAAAAACAATGTTGTAATAGCCAGCCCAAATGTTAGAAGGTATCTTATTCTGAGCGAGAAAATCCTAGCATACATTATTCTATAGTCCCAGTTGATATCCTACCAACAAGCGAAACACTTTCTTCTTGTAAGAGCTCTTCAATTAACTCACCGAGAGTTTTTTTCTCTAGAACTTCTTCAGGTATGGTGATATATGCATTAGTTACTGTTCCACTAGGCAAAGGTAGATTATATTTCTTAGAAAGTCTTTTAATTTCTTCGCTATTCGTACCAGGTTTTATTTGGACTTCAAGTCGATTTGAAACCCAACCATAATAAACTTCACTAAGTTTAAGACCGCCTTCTTCGGACGGCACGATTCTGCCAATTTCTGCTTTTACCGCCTCGACATCTTTGTCGTCAATTTTGCCAAACGGCTCGGCGGGATCAAATCTTGGGTGGAAAGGAAGTTCTTGATCATCAATTCTTCTTTGAATTAAGTTAACATCCATTTGGGTAATTTCGCCTGAGGCGTTAATATCAAGACATGCCAGACATTCCTGGCCTTTTCGTTGTAACCGCAAGTCAATAATATTAATTATCCCATCCTTAATTATCCCATCCCCATTCTCATCAACCTCATTGAACCTAACCAGAGGACCTTCTACAGGCGTTGAAACTGGTTCTTCTATTGAAGTTGGTGGGGTATAGATTGGTTCTTCAATTGGTGTTTGAGAACCTCTCTTTTCACCACATGCAGTCAAAATGATTCCTGCAATAATAGGCCCAGCCAGCGCTAAATGAAACACCAAGTTTTTATTTGGTAGTTTTTTTTCTGGGTT
>MFBO01000012.1:0-5916 GCA_001774995.1 Candidatus Curtissbacteria bacterium RIFCSPLOWO2_01_FULL_38_11b
CGACCACTACCAAAGCAGGAATCTCTCCTCCAGTTAGAATGAAATCCCCTGTAGAGAACACATCATCTACAAAATTTTCAATACGGGTGTCTACGCCCTCATAATGACCGCAGACGATTGCTAAATTGTTTTTATGGGCAAGTTTTATAGCAATTGCTTGATCGTATTTTTTGCCTGATGCAGAGGTAAGCAGAGAGTGTGGCTTTGGTTTTATTGAATCGAGTGCACTGGCGATAACATCCACTTTTAATATCATGCCTTGTCCTCCCCCATACGGTTTATCATCGACAGTTTTGTGTTTACTCTTAGCAAAGTCTCGAATGTTGATAATATCAATATTAACTATTTTATTACCAACAGCTCTTTTTAAGATACTTGAAGAAAAAACTGATTCAAAGAATTGAGGAAAAAGAGTTAAGATTTTTATGTTCACACTTCATTGACTTCGATATTTACAAAACTGTTTTCTTTGACACCCCTAATTCTTAAAATATTTTTGATTGATTTAATCATTTTGCCATTTTTGCCTATTACTTTTGCGATATCGTCTTTAGGAATAAGAATTGAAAAATTGATATTTCTGCCATCTTGTGATTTTTCGATTTTAATCTTTTTTATATCCGAAACTAGTGGCGAAATTAGTAATTTAAGAAGATCTTCCATTTTTTAAACTTTCGATAAGCTTAGCAACAGCTTGAGTTGGCAAGGCTCCACGTGATAGCCAAGCATTTAATTTTTTCTGGTCAATTTTAAGTTTGGTCGCTTTTTTTTCATAAGGTAAATAATACCCCAGTATTTCTAAAAAGCGGCCATCTCGTTTGCTTTTTGTGTCCTGGGCAACTAGCCTATAGGAGATACGATGTTTTTTGCCAGTTTTGGTTAATCTTATTTTTACACTCATATTAATTAATTTTCAATTTATAATTTAAAATGAATTTTCAATTTTTCAAATTTCAAATTTCTTCCGCTCGCCTGTTGCCTAGTTGACATAGGTTTATAGTTTATGGCTTGGTAAGCGTGTAATTATCTCAAATTGTGCTATCAATGTTCAAGAATCAAATGTCAAGTCTTTTTAGGGCATCTTGGGCAGCGTTTTGAGCAGCTTGCTGTTTATTTTTACCAACACCCCTACCTAGAAGTTTTTCATCCAAATAGACACCTATCTGAAAACTACGCGCATGATCAGGCCCCCAACTTGTTAAGAGTTTATAAGTGGGGGAAACTCGATACTTTTGCTGTAGGGTTTCTTGAAGGCGAGATTTGTTATCCGAAACTGCTGATTGGGTTAAAGTTTGCCAGTCTTTGAGAATCGATTTGTCAATAAATTTTTCAACCCTTTCATATCCCTGATCAAGATAAATCGCTCCGACTAATGCCTCAAAAGTATTGGCAAGAATAGAGCTGTTTTCTCTTCCTTTTGAATCTTCTTCTCCTTTGGAAAGGTACAGGTA
Organism: Candidatus Curtissbacteria bacterium RIFCSPLOWO2_01_FULL_38_11b; assembly: GCA_001774995.1. Taxonomy (GTDB): domain Bacteria; phylum Patescibacteriota; class Microgenomatia; order Curtissbacterales; family GWA2-41-24; genus MFBO01. The sequence goes on from MFBO01000012.1 coordinate 1,452, forward strand.
GTGTCCAAGATCGAGCTTTTTGGCAATTTTAGCTAAAGTTTCTGTTCTAACCAGAGATGCCCTAAGTTGGGTTAATTCCCCTTCTGGGCTTGAAGGCAGTGTTAAGTAGAGAAATCGTGAAACAACTATTGAAAGTACGGAATCACCTAAAAATTCTAATCTTTCATTGGACGTACTTTTATACTTTTTATTTTCGTTTAAATAGGAACGGTGAATGAAAGCATTTTTGATTAAATTTTGATCTGTAAAATTAATTTTTAAACTATCCTGAAGTATTTTGAGCTTAGTTAGGCTTGCGGAAATACTAATTCGGCGAGATTGTATTTTAGTTTGTTGAATCGGCATTTTCAAAGATAAAAGTTACTAGATCTGATACTTTTTTAAACGATAAACTTGAATTTTGGGGAAATTTTATGTCGTATTTTTCTTGTAAAATAACAATTAAATCGTCAATTTCTATATCTGTGATATTTAAATCAGAGTCGAGATACGATTCTTCTTCAATTTTATCCTGATCTATTCCAAAGTGTTTATGAATAATCTTTTTAATATCTTCTAAGATTTCTGTGTCAGTCATAAATGAATTTTCAATTTATAATTTAGAATTTAAAATGAATTTATAATTTTTCAAATTTTAATTTCATTGAAAACTAAAAATTGATGCTTCGCAAAGACATAAAGTCGCAAATTTCAAATTTTGCTCCCCTATTGCCTAGTTTATCTTTTATGGATGGTCTTACTATCTTTCAACTTGTATCGTTTTACTTGACTTTATTATCGATCCAAGTACACCATTAACAAAGCTTGCTGAGGATTCTGACCCGAATTCCTTGGCAATCTCGACTGCTTCATCAATAATAGCTCTGTAAGGTTCTTTGTTCTTTTTGAATTTTAATTCCCAAACTGCAAGTCTTAAAGTTGCTAAATCTACAGGTGAGATTTGATCTAGTGGCCAGGCGGGAGCACATTCGGCGATTAATTTATCTATTTTTACTCTACTTGTCATAATTTTACTGGCAGTTGAGGACTTTTCCAGTTTAAGGCTTTTTTGAAAATTCTTTTCAAAAAGTAATTTAACAGTTTTAACTCGATTTTGGTGTCTTGGGTCACTTTTACTTTTCATAGTAAAATCCGCAATTTGGGCATGCCCGGTGCGGGAATTTCAGACTTTGACACTTAGAACAAGTGATTAAGCTTGGTAAAGTTATTTTTTTAGTCGATTTTCGCCTTCTGGTTCTTGCCTTTGCGTGTTTTTTCTTAGGTAAAGGTGTCACGATGATAATTTAAAATTTTAAATTTAAAATTGAAAATTGTTGTATATAAATATCAAACTATATAACAGTATACGGGATCAAGAGTCAACTCGTCGCAGTAATTGGTTAACTGTTAACTGTTAGCTACTACTAATTCGGTTGCGAATATTGGAGATTGAGTGTGGTTAGTTTTTCTGATAGAAGCGGATATTTTTTGAGATTTGGATCGGCTTCGATTATTTTTTTGGCTTCGGCTTGGGCTGTTGATATTAATTTCTGGTCTGAAAGGTCGGCGACTTTAAAATTGAAAAAGCCGGACTGAGTTAGGCCGAAGATTTCGCCGGGGCCGCGCATTTTAAGATCAATTTCAGCAAGTTCAAAACCAACGTGAACCTTTCCCATACTTTTTAAGCGTTTTATTGAAGTTTCGGATCTTGAATCGGTAAATAGAAAGCAATAAGATTTGTGTTTTCCTCTTCCAACTCTACCGCGTAGTTGGTGAAGCTGCGCTAATCCGAAGCGTTCTGCAGATTCAATAAGCATTATAGTGGCATTGGGTACATCGATACCGACTTCGACAACAGGTGTAGCTACAAGAATCTGAATTTTGTTATTTTTGAAATCCCCCATTATTTTTTCTTTCTCGCGCGATTTGAGGCGGCCGTGCAAAAGCCCGAGTTTCGTTTTTTTGGAAAATTTTGTTTGTAGTTTTTCAAATTCAACCGTTGCAGATTTAACTGTTGCCATGGTTTCGGAAGGTTCGACAAAAGGAGTTAAGATAAACGCTTGTTTCCCCGTTTTGATTTCTTTTTCAATAAATCTGTATGCGTCGTTTCTTTTGAAGTTCGGTACCACAAATGTGGCGATTTTCTGTCTGCCTTTTGGCATTTCGTCAAGGATAGATAAATCAAGATCGCCATAAAGGGTTAAAGCAAGTGTTCTTGGGATTGGCGTAGCGGTCATAGTTAGAAGGTGTGGAGTGAGTTTTTGTGAATGATTTAAAAAAAGTTTTGCCCGCTGGGCAACTCCAAAACGATGCTGTTCGTCAACAATTACTAAGCCTACTTGGCGCTCTGGTTTGAAACTTGTCAAAAGTGCGTGAGTACCACAGGTAATATCGCCATTTAGTTTTTTGCTAGCTGTCCAAATGCCAACTTTTATATTGAGAGGTTCAAGGATCGAATCTAGAGTTTTTTGATGTTGAAAAGCTAAAATTTCTGTTGGAGCTGCAAAAAGTGTATCAAATCCGTTTTCGAATGCAGCAATTGCTGCTGCCGCGGCAACCACAGTTTTACCAGAACCAACGTCACCTTCCAATAGCCTGTTGGCTGGCCTTGTATCGTTAAGATCATTAAGGATTTCATCAATTGAGCGTTTTTGGGCATTGGTTAAATTAAATGGCAATTTTTTAATAAAAAGAGTAAGCTTTTTTTTGTTGGTTTTCATTTTGGGCGAATTTCTTTTTTCCTGCCAATCTTTTTTGCGAAGTTGAGACATAAGCTGGGTTGTAAAAATTTCGTCAAAAGCTAGTCTTTTTTTGGCAATATCAACGTCTGCATATTTTTTTGGAAAGTGAATTTTTGAGAGAGCAGAATTTAGAGGTTCGAGCTTTTGATCTTCTATAATTTTTTTTGGCAGAAAGTCACGAGTGATATCTTTGTGAACAGGTAGAAAATTGGCGATTTTGGCCCGAAGCCATTTAGAAGATAGGCCTTCTGTTTCCGGATAGATGGGAACTAAGCGACCGGTGTGTAAAGTAGAGTCATGAGTGATGAGTGATCCCACTTCGCCAAGGTTTTGTGGAACTAGTGAGTGATGAGTCGACCTTAGAACCTCATAAGAGGGTGAGATGAGTTTTGGGCGATTGCCGTCGAGCTGGACTTTACCAGAAAGTGAAACTGGCAGACCCGCTTTTAGAGTTTTTGTTAAGTATGGCTGGTTAAACCAGATGACTTCGATTGTTGCTGATTGGTCGACAATAGTGGCAACTGTTACGAATTTACCACTTCGAGTTCTAATGTTTTTGATTTGCCAGATCACTCCCTGAATACTGATTTTTTCGCCAGGAGTTAAGTTCGAGATAGTAGATATTTGCGAAAAGTCATCGTATCGGAAGGGAAAGTGGTAGATAAGGTCCTCCAGTGTCTTAATTTCTAAACGCTTGAGTTTTCGAGCATAGTAAGTGCCTATACCGGGGAGATTTTCGATGGGGGTATTGGAATCCATGATATTCAGATAGATCGGGTGTTTCAGCAGATCTAATTTTTGCTGGTTTATCTGATGTCTGATTATAGCTGATTAAGCTGATTTTAGCTGAGGTTTTCTGTTTTACTGTAGTCCATAGATCAAATAGAGGGCGAACTGGCCGAGAATGAATGCCAAACCGCAGACAACAATGATGATTTTCCAGGCGTGCTTAAGGTATGAACGTTTGAATAAGCGCATTTTTAAATTAACCTAATTAACCTAATTGCTCTAATTTCTAAGTAAAATCCAAAAACCAATTAGTAAATTTAGTCATTAAGTCATTGTTTAGGTCAATTAGAAATTAGAATAATAGAAATTTAAGCTAAGCTACTTTGACAAATCTTTTTTTGCCTATTTTCAGTATCTGACCTGTCTTTAATTTAATTTTACCATTTTGTGCGGTTTCCCCATCAATCTCTACGGCGCCTTGATCAAGAAGTCTTTTTGCGTGAGATTTGCTTGCTGATAACTTTGTTAGCGCCTCAATTAGTGCCGTTCCTTCTTCTATCTGAGTTTTAATATCTTGAGGTAGATCCCCCTTTTGGTGAACAGCTTCGAATTCGTCTTGAGACTTTTTTGCCTCTTTTTCACTTCTTAGCTGTTTGACAACTTCAAATGCCAGTCTTTTTTTAAATTCTACCGGATTTGTGCCGCCAGCAATTAATTTTTCAGTTTTTTGAATTTCTTCTAAAGAAATGTCTGTTAAGTACTCAAGCCCTGTGACAATTACGTCATCAGGAAAGTTCATTATAGCGCCGAATATATTATCAGGAGTATCTGTTAGATTTATGGTGTTGCCAGTTGTTTTGCCGACTTTAGCTCCTTGAGCATCGGTTAGAAGTTTTGTTGTCATGACAAATTTATTTTTGTGCTTCATCTTGTGCATTAAATCTCTTCCCATCAGCATATTAAAAAGCTGATCGCTGCCTCCAACTTCAACGTCTATATCCATAGCAACAGAATCA
>MFBO01000012.1:5926-6989 GCA_001774995.1 Candidatus Curtissbacteria bacterium RIFCSPLOWO2_01_FULL_38_11b
TAATCGGGTACAGAACTTCACTAATTGAAATGTCTTTACCAGCATGTATCCTTTTTTGGTACATGTCTCTTTTGATAACCTGTTGATAGGTTACTTGAGAGGTAAGGTTAAAAATATCCTGGAGAGACAATTTGTCCAGCCACTGGCTGTTGAATTTTATTTCGATTGGGTTTTTGCCATCGAGTCTCAAAATTCTGGCAGCCTGGGCTTTGTAGGTTTTAGCGTTTTTGTTAATTACTTCTTGCGAAAGCAAAGGCCTTGATTCACCCTTACCTGTAGGATCACCGATTCTGCCTGTAAAGTCACCAATCAAGAAAATTACATCATGACCTAAATTTTGCCAGTCGCGAAGTTTGCGAAGGCCGATCATGTGGCCGATGTGAAGTTTGGGTGTAGAGGGGTCAAAACCTTGATAGACGCGCAGTTTCTTGCCGCTTCTTAATACGTCTTCAAGTGCCCCTTTAGAAGGAATGACATTGTCAACTGCTCTTGTTAGCAAATCATTGATCTTATCCATGCTTACTTGCATCTTAAATGTTTTTAAGTCTGTTCGCAACGATATTAAGACTAGATCAAAAAGTTTGCTATAATTGCTGATATTGCCTGGTCGAGTCTGTGGCGATTGAATTTTCCAAGACAGCCGGGCTAGTGTTTTATGAAGTTTAGAGTAAATCGACCCGGATCGCGTAAGTTTACATCCAGAGTTGACAGGATAAATGCGAAATACAACATGCATCCGTTCTTAGCCCAATCAAGTTTCAACAAACGCAGATTTTGGATTAGATTTTTAGGACTGGCTTCAACACTTTTATTTTTTTCACTAATCGGTTTAATTGTTTTAACCTTTTTTTCGTTTATAATTTTTGCTAAAGACTTACCTTCCCCTTACAAATTGACGACCAGGGATTCTTCTCTTTCAACAAAAATTTATGATAGAAACAATAAGCTACTTTATGATATCTATGGAGACAAAAATAGAGCTTTAGTAAACTGGAATGAACTGCCCGATTATGTTAAATGGGCAACTATTTCAATAGAAGATAAAGATTTTTACAAGCACAAA
>MFBO01000012.1:7085-7864 GCA_001774995.1 Candidatus Curtissbacteria bacterium RIFCSPLOWO2_01_FULL_38_11b
AATACTTTGCTTTCACCTGAAAGAACACTAAGTCGAAAAATCAAGGAATTTATTTTAGCAATTCAGGTTGAGAGGAAGTATACAAAGGATGAAATCCTGCAGATTTATTTGAACGAAGTTCCCTATGGCGGGACAGCTTGGGGAATTGAAGCGGCTGCTCAAACCTATTTTAGGAAAAATGCCAAAGATTTGTCATTGGCGGAAGCAGTAGTTTTGGCAGGTTTCCCGCAGCGTCCTTCTTATTACTCTCCATACGGAACAAATAACAAGGCTTATATTGAGCGGGCTGAAGCTGTAGCTAGAAGAATGAGAGAAGATGGGCATATAACGCGAGAGCAGGAAGAAGAAATCATAAAGGCGATTCCCAGTGTTACTTTTACTCCTGATAATCAAGGGATTCAAGCCCCTCATTTTGTTTTTTACGTGAGAGATTTATTAAGTGAAAAATATGGAGAGAAATTTGTTGAGCAAGGCGGGTTGAAGGTGAAAACGTCACTTGATCTTGACTTACAAGACAAGGCTCAGGCTATCGTTGCCCAAGAGATAGATAAACTCAGTCAGTACAAAGTTGGTAATGGTGCAGCTGTAGTAATGGATCCTAAAACAGGTCAAATACTGGCAATGGTTGGTTCCAAAGACTATTTTGCCAAAGATTATGACGGACAAGTCAATGTTAGTTTGTCTTTAAGACAACCGGGTTCTGCTCTCAAGCCATTTACTTACGCAACAGGTCTTAAGGCGGGCTATACGGCTGCCAACGTTTTAATGGATGTGCAAAC
>MFBO01000012.1:7906-8131 GCA_001774995.1 Candidatus Curtissbacteria bacterium RIFCSPLOWO2_01_FULL_38_11b
TAATTATGATGGTAAATATAGAGGCCCTACTCAAATACGCTTTGCGCTGGGAAATTCAATTAATATCCCGGCGGTTAAGATGACAGCTTTAGTTGGAGTGAAAAATATGCTGAGAACTGCATATGATGCAGGTGTTAAATCACTGGAGCCAACGGATGAAAATTTAAAAAGATTTGGTCTGGCGATTACTTTGGGTGGAGGGGAAGTTAAACTTTTGGAGTTGAC
>MFBO01000013.1 GCA_001774995.1 Candidatus Curtissbacteria bacterium RIFCSPLOWO2_01_FULL_38_11b
TGTCTCCCTGATTATCAACCAATACAGGACCTTTGACTGCATCAAAAGCCCTAGTTATTTCTCCTGTTTCTTTTTCAACTATGGAGATTTTGTCCCCAACTGATCTGATGATTAAAAAATTACCGTTGGGCTCGATGTCAAGCTCTTGAGGATTTTCAACCTGTATCTGGGCTTCAAGAAGAGGTTTCGTTTGCCTTTTTGCAACACCCCTTAAATCCAGCTTATAAATTTTGCCCGTATTTATAAAATACAAGAAGTTTGTGTCAGTGGGATCTACTTTAGGATCAATGCCAGAATAGCTGACGAGCTCTCTTGAATCTTTATCTAGAATTTGAAAAATTGTCTCCTCACACCTCAATTGAAGATCGTCTACCAGCTGAATACGTCCATTAGTGATATGTTCGACATCAAGCTCGGTTCTCCCGCCACCCTTTTCTATTGGCGTCTTTGATCCTGTATCTTTCGGATCAACTCCGAACCATTCATCCGCTACAGTAAAAACAAACACTGGAACACCCTTCTTTTCCCCTACATCGAAAGCAAGGATCCCCATTTTCCAATCACCAAGGGGCAAAACCAGAGGAGGTTTTCTTAAAAGATCTTGAGGACTCTTAGTGTCATCATACAACCCAAGGCTATAAAAATTTTGAGCCTTTTCGTACCATTCCTTCTGTAATTTTAGCCCATTGTTTAAAAACCCTAATTGATTAAAAAGATCAACTGGTCTTTGTCCATATTGATGTTGTGATTTCATTCTTATTGAATCCGAAGTGAGATGAGCAATATCGTGACTAGTCGGATCTAGAGACAACTTAACAGATTTTCCGCTGCTTGGATAAAATTCTGCCTCGTAATGGTCCTTAATTTTCCTAAGAGTTGCTACACATTCACCTATTTTGGCAATGTCAGTGACTTCACCTTGCTGATCTCCTTTAAACCTTTCTGGGGGTAAAAGCTGTGTTTCGACTACTGAAGTAAGAATACTTCTAGCTTCAGTATGGGGTGCTTGCGGGTTTCTTTCTGTCATAGTGTTGTCCATATTTTAATAATAGCGCGAATAATTGCAAGGTGCTATCTGCTTTTCGCCCTTTATGAAAAGAAGCGCTGAAATTGAATAAGGTTCGTGCGTAGAACTCGAAATGCTTCATCTGGTAATGTTTCAAAATTCTCTGGGTAAGCACAATTACTTTCGCCGAAATAAAAGTTTAAGTAATCTTGAATCTGCTGTTTTTGTCCAGAGTCTCCTGATAATCCAAAAGCCTTAAATGTTAGTCTTCCTCGATTTTCTTCGATGTAATCCTTTAGCTCTTGTCCGACTAGACCTAGATTCGCTTCTCCGTCTGTAATGATATAAATTATCCCATGGCAATCTTTTAATCTTCTTCTTTGGTCGTTCATGGCTTCAATTGTCAACTTTAATCCCTCATAAAGGTTGGTACGAGGAGCGGTTCCTTCGGTAGCATCAATCAATCTGGGTTTAATTCTATAGCTTGGATCATCAAAGTCTTCTTTGAAATCTTTCCAAACTTCTGCTTCGGTACCAAAAGCCACACCCATAAAGGGAATATTCATATCATGATTAACTTTACTGAAAAAAATGGCAACTTTGCGGGCTAGTTCTGCTTTTTCTCCTTGCATCGACCCGGTGTTATCAACTAGAAGCCCAACAAAAAGTCTGGGTTCTCCTGTTGGAACCTCGACTTGCCTTTGCCAAAATTGTTCGTTACCAAGCGGAGCTTTTTTAATAAGTTCTCGTCTGTCAAATTTAGGCCCCGAGAAGTAACCGGGTTCGTATTTAGACTCTTTTTTTCTTGGAATAACTTTTTCTATAGCCTGCCTGAAATTCCTAACGTGTGCATACATGCTGTCCTCTAGCGCTTGATAAAGTAAGAATTTTCCCCGTTCGGTTTCCGGGTCAAAACCTGCTTTTTGCATTTCAATCTTTTCCCTCCTTTGGGCATCTAGCTGACGCAAAACCTCTTCTTGTTGACGCCTTTGTTCATCTTCTTGAGCAGATTCTTCAGCCTCCTGGGCTTCAACTTCGCGAACGGCTTCTTCGTAGTCCTCCTCCGCTTGTTTTTGAGTTTTCTCACTTGCAAGTTGAGGTGCAACTTCATATTGACCAGTCTGTCGGTTTTTCTTTAGCTTTAAAAGTTTTGAAAGCTTATCTTTGAGCCAGTCTTTTTGAACCTCATCTATTTCTTCTCTTGCTTTTTTCTCAAGTTCCGCTTTCTCCTCAGGAGTTAAGCTGTCTAGTGCTTCTTGCAGTTGCCGCATTTGTTCGTCTGTAAATTGCGAGAGGTCAATCTTTTCTTCTTTTGACTTTCGCTCTTCTTTTTGAGGTTGCTCCGGCTCTTCTTCTCTGTCCTTGAAAATGGCCTTTCTTAATCTCGAAAGAAACCCTTTATTGTCCGGTTTCTGTCCACTCTTGCTGCTATCCGTACCTCCTTCACCTTCTTTTTCCTCAACTTGGGTAGGTCCACTTTCTTGTTTGCCTCCAGGAAACGAAGGTGGTGCTATTTCTCCTTGGCCGTTTTGACTAGAAACTGTTTGTCCAGGCTCTCCTGCACCCTGTCCCGATTGCTGTTGACCTTTTTGACCTTTCATACCTTTTTGCTTAGCCATTTGACGCTTTTGTTCTTGTTCAATGTCTTTTTTCTCTAGTGGTTTAGCAATGTCCCAAATTTGCGATTGCAACGCTTTTCTCTGCTCAACATCCGTGTTTGTGAAATACTGTTCAAGTAGCGGTCTTGCTAAATTCGTGGCTTCGCCAACGTCTGTACCTTCAAGTTCTGTAATAGGCTCGCCATGTAGCCACACATTAAATGAATTGTAGGCAAACTGAACCATTTTGGGTCGGTCACCAATTGGCGATTCGGTTAGGCGGTCTTGTAAATCTTTTGCCTGATTAATTCTGATTTGTCTATCAATAGCTGGAGATTCTTCACCCTCCAGACTATTAACTCTTGGGTCTTCAACACCTTCAAAAGTGATCCAGAAGCTGGTAGGTAAATGTCCTTCGTCCTTTGCCTGCTTTTGGCCTTCAATCATTAGGCGAAAATCCGTGTATTTGGCATGACCGGCTTCATGGTGCAAGAGAGTGGTGATCTGATCAAGAGACATCTCTTGGGCAGACGGTTCATCATAAATAATCTGTTTAGGAACAAAGGCTTCCTGGGGAAGATCGTCTAGTGACTCTCTCTCACCGGTAATATATTTTTCAATCTCCGGCGTTACCTTTAGATCTAGTGAACAGGCCCAAAGCCCTTTCTGGCGAGATGGTAAAACTTGAATATCGTAGCGTCTGGAAAAAACACGGCCCAGATGGGCAATCAGTCTTCTTCTCTCCAGTCGTTCTGCTTCGGGTTTGATCTGGTGTGACTTTTCTGGTGGATGTGCAGCCAACGTTTCAGTTTCAGTTCTCATACTAACATTGTAATACTAATGTGGGGAACTTTAGATTTATGAGAGGTTTTAAACACTATAAACTTAATCCCTAGACCAAACTGGTGTCTTTAACCTAACCTCCTCACTAATTACTCTTGGTTCCCGCATTTGTCCACAATGTTATTTACCCCGTTGACAATTGTTGATAAGTTTTGCAATGATGGTTAATACCTTAATCTCAAGGTACTTTCTATCAGCCTCAATGATTATTTCTCTTTGAATTAAACCAAAGAGACGCCTGCATTTTTATATCTTGCGACAAATTTTAATTTAATAACAATTACTTAAGGACTTGTAATAATGCAAAAAGACGGACAAAAAATCTGGAGAGCTATCTTACTGGGCATTAAATCTCAAGTATCTTTATCAACCTTTAAGACATGGTTTGAAGGGTCATACGCCTTAGATTTTAGGCAAATTCCCAACAAAAAATTGCTTGTTGTCGGTATTAAAAACAACTTTATTAAGGAGCAGATAGAAACCAAGTATATGCAGGTAATTAGCACCGTTTTAGAAGATAAGGGGCTTCGGGACATAGAAGTAGAATTTAGAGTATCACAAAGTTTACCAAAAACAGATAAGAGCGCCCCACTTTTTTCCGGTATGCCACAAAATTTTATCGCCAATACAAAAAAATCCGGCGCCTTAAACGCAGGTTTAAGTTTTGAAAATTTTGTGGTCGGTTTTTCAAATAATTTGGCACATTTGGCAGCTAGTCAGGTGGCTGGGAATCTTGGGCGTCTTTACAACCCGCTTCTAATTTACGGTCCGACAGGTGTTGGCAAAACACATCTTTTGCATGCAATTGGCAATGAGGTTAAATCTATTACAGTTGATCTTAAAACTTTATATGTTGCGGCAGAAAAATTTACAAACGACTATATTGAATCTCTGCGCAATAAAACTCAGCAGCTATTTAGACAAAAGTATCGATTAGTAGATTTGCTTCTGGTCGACGATGTTCAATTCTTTGCTGGCAAAGAAAGCACCCAGGACGAGTTTTTCAACTGTTTTAATGAACTGACTCTATCGGGAAAGCAGGTTGTTATAGTGTGCGATCGCCATCCGAGAGAACTGGGTAGGCTCAAGGAAAGACTTGCTAGCCGGTTTTTGGGCGGGATGGTTGCTGATATTGGCTTACCGGATTTGGAAATGAAGATTGCTATTCTTAAAGAAAAATGCCAGGCAAGACGTGTTAATTTAGATAACGATTTAATAACATTAATTGCCTCCGAAAGTCAGGGAGGAGCGCGTGAACTCGAGGGAATCTTAGCTTCAACTATTGCTCAGATCAAAATATCTAACGGTCGGCTTAAGTGGGACCAAATAAAAACTTTTGTTGCAAAAAACAGCTACGGCAAAAAGCCTGAACCTACTCCTAACGAACTTGTTGGTGCTGTTTGTGCCTATTTCAAACTTGAATCCTCATTTTTAAAAAGCCAATCTAGAAAGGCTTCTTTAGTGTTAGCAAGACAAGTTCTTATGTATTTACTCAGAAAAGAGCTTGGTCTCCCTTTGGAGACTGTCGGTAAAATGCTTGGAGGGCGTGATCATTCGACAGTTATTCATGGTGTTGAAAAGATCGAAAACAAAGTTACCAGTGATTTTTCTTTTCGTGACGAAATCCTGCGGATTAAATCCTTAATCCACAACTGAATACTTAGTTGTCCACAAAAACATTATGTTGTCAACAATAACCGGGGTCTTGTGTGGATAACATTATGCAAAGATGCTTAGCTTGAAGGTAAGGGTACTTATTAAGGTATCAACAAGTCTATGACTAGTACTGCTTTATTAACTACTTAAAATAGTAAGGCCATATTTTGGGGAAACGTTGGGTTGACTGGTTATATATATTTTGCGTATTATAACCCTAACTCCTTCCCGACTGGTTCTCTCTGCCCCATAAAAAAATGAAGATTAAGATACCACAAGCGGATTTCTCTAGGGCTCTTCTTGCCAGTGGAAAGTCAATTTTGCCTCGAGCAAACCTGCCAATTCTAGCCAACGTGTTAATTAAAGCTGCGGGTAAAGAACTGGAGCTTTTGGCAACCAACCTGGAGACGGCAACAAGAGTGGTTTTGGAAAGTAAAGTAGAAAGCGGCGGTGAAGCTACGGTTAACGGGAAGACATTGTTTGAGTTTATATCGCAGTTGCCAGAAGGTGAAATCATAATTGAAAAGCTTGGCGAGGAGCTGGTTGTTTCTTGCAAGGGGTACAGCGGTAGGTTTACGACTATGCCCGCTGAGGAGTTTCCAGCTATCCCTAAAGTTGAAAAAGGGATACTAATAGAGCTTGATTGTGATTCTTTTGTCAACGGAGTATCAAGAGTAGTATTCAGTGCAGCCCAGGACGAGGGACGGCCGATTTTAACCGGGGTCTTGTGCGACCTAGCTAAAAGCCGACTTAAAATGGTGGCAACGGATGGGTACAGGTTAAGTTTTGAGGAGATTAATGCAAAGGGGGCGAATGCTAGTTCAAGTATAAAATTTAATATACCGGCCAAAGCCTTGGGGGAGTTTGCAAAGATTATTATAGAAAGGGGTATGGTTGGCGAGGAAGCTAATAAAGGGGATAGCAGAAACTTTAGCCTTATGGTATCTGAGGGGTTGAACCAGGTAAGTTTTAAGCTTGGAGGACATAACGGTAAAGACGCCGCCGAAGGCCCGCTTCACAGCGAGGCGAGCGAGCCTCGTCCTAAAGGGCGGGAACAGGTTGAATTTACGTCCAGGTTGATTGAAGGTGAATTCCCAAACTGGCAAAAAATTATTCCTGGTAGTTTTAATACAAAGGTAAAAATCGCCAAAGACGAATTTATAAAGTTAGTTCGAATTGCCTCGATTTTTGCACGAGATGCGGGCAATATTGTTAAGCTTAAATTTGAACCTTCAGCGGGAGGTTCTGGCAGAGGTGGGAAGTTTAGCGTAAATGCAGCCAGCAGTCAAACAGGATCAAGTGAAGCAGCCAGCGATGTTGAAATTGAGGGCAAGGGGGGGGAAATGGCTTTTAATTTTCGTTACCTTTTGGAAGTTTTGGCGCAAGTTCCTGGCAATGAAGTCTACTTTGAGATGAACGAGAGTTTAAACCCGGGAAAGCTTACTACGGTAGATCCTAAGGACCCCTTTTTCCACATCATAATGCCGGTTAGATTGCAGAGCTAGCGGTGTCGAGTGTTAAAAAGTTAGCAGCTTGTCTTGTATGGTTTATTGAGAAGTAAGTGGTTTGATAGAATTTTCAATTTTTAATTTGAAATTTTTGTTTGTTAATTGTCAATTGTCAGTTGTTAGTGGTCAGTTGTATACTTCGTAAGAAATGTTCACCCGTATAGGTTCTATCTTAAAAACGACGCCTGGCGGCCGGAGAAATTCCGGTTCGTTTTTAGCTCTTCAGGTGAGACAGGCTGCAAAGGGAATATTGGATAAAATTCTAAATGATTACCCAGAAGATTTTGCCAAGAAAGTTAAGGTAAAAACTTTTAAAGGTGGAGTGTTAACAGTTGTTGCCCCGCAACTTATGTCTGCTGAGCTTCACATGCGCTCTAGCGGGCTAAAAAAGGATATAAATAAGGTGCTTGGGAACAAGTTAGTAAATGGAATCAGGTTTAAGAGTTCTTAATGGTATGTCTTCCTCTGCTTCTCAGAGCGACATATATCGGGTTGCCCTAAGCGAAGGGCCGATATATAATGGGTGACATGAAAAGGGTTGAGATAAACCAATATATTGTTGCAGACCCGGCAATTTGTCATGGAAAACCTACTTTTAAAGGTACACGGGTGATGGTTTGGCAAGTTTTAGAGATGCTTAAGAGTGGAGCTAATAAGAAAGAGATCATTGAAGCCTTCCCGCGTATCAGTCATTTGCATATAAAGGCTGCTTTGGATTATGCAAGTTCCCTAACTCGTGAAGGTTATGTCGTTATCAACACCCAGCCTCAAGTTTCTCCTAGATGAGAATGTTCACGTAGGGCTTTATAAGTTTTTGAGAAAAAAGAGCATTGATATAGTGCTTGTGCCGAAGGCTATATCTGATGAGCAGGTTGCTTTAATATCAAAAAAAGATAAACGTATATTGATAACCAAGGATGAAGATTTTACCGAGTATAGCCAAGATGCCATCTTTGGGGTTATTTGGTTGCGTATTCCTCAAAGTGATTTAAAAGTTTTGTTATCTTCATTTGAGAAATTGTTGAGTGCTGGCGAAAGTTTTTCAAATAAATTAGTTATTCTAAAATCCAACACTTGGGATATATTAGAATTGGGTAGTTGGGAATAGCCGTGCTCTGATGGGCTTAAAAAGGATATAAATGGGGTGCTTGGGAGGGAATTGGTAAACGGGATTAGGCTTAAGAGTTCTTAAATGTTTAGCGGCGCAAAAGTGATGCGGTTAGAATACCCGCGATTATTGTGAGTATTATTGCTACAATTGCTATGGGGCTAAGGTCCATCTTCGATCACCTCTTCTTTGAGAAAAGTAAATACATAGCAATTAAAAAAAGGCTACTAATAATTGCAGCAAAGTAGAATGCATTTTCTGGATTCCAGTTGATCATGATTTTAGGGTTTTTACCAAAAATAACGATAGATACAGGAAAGACATGGTCATGGTAATTGCTATAGCTATTATCACAACTATGTTGAGCAGATTTTGGGGTTTTATGAATAATGGTGAGATTACTCCGGCGGAAAACCAAGCAGCAGCAACAGTGTTGAAGAATTCAGATAAGGCTTTAAGCTGATTCGAGTTTAGACTCCCCATAGATGTAAAGATAGATAAATTATAGCATAGCCATAACTGACATTAGGGGGCTAGACCAATTAGTGAGGAATTTGAATAGTAGCTGCGCTTTGAGGGGCTAAAAAAGGATATAAATGAGATTCTTGGGAAAGAATTGGTTAAAGAGGTGAGGTTTAGAACTTCTTAAAATTGACTCGGTTCTTTGGTATCAAAATTTGGATATGTTTTAAGAAAATTTGCCAATGATTGCGGTGGGAAATACCATATTTCAATTAATCTGCCGTCGTTTACATTGGCAAACAACATCAATCCCTTATCCCCCCAGAAGTGCCCAGGTGCAATCGTACCGTGAGAGCCATAGATAATTGCTTGGGGTTGGCCATACTTTTCAATAAAGTCAGGTAACTTGCCTTTTTCACTCCCGATTATTTGTTCCTTAACTAGACTTGTCGTGTCTTGGGAAAACTGAACCTCGTGTGACCTATACTGGTTTGTCGAGGAATAAAGGTACGTTTCTTTTCCCCCTTCTGTTTTTATCTCTTTTGGGTTTCCTAGGCTTGAAACCACCTCATCTTTTGTGCTAGTGCCCGGCAGGAGCGTATTTTTGTAAGCAACCTGATTTTGAGAAGCGTTTTCTTCGCCAGGTGCTTTTACGAAGGAATAGATAGTAAAGGCAAATAAGATTATTGAGATTATACCCAGAGAGATTAATACAAGTTCTGACCTTGCTGTTTTTGATACTTGGGTTAAAGTGATTGGCATTTAGTATTCGACTCCTCCAAATATGTTGCTTTTTGCGAAGTTATAATGACGAGGCCAGTCATTTTTAAAGGTTGCCCAACCGGGTCCTGGATTGACCCACACACCGCCCGGATAACCAGACCACTCCCTTGATAAAAAGTTATATCTCTTTGAAATAACGTAATCGGCGATCATTTCTGCAAATGATTCATTTGCAGAATCTATATCAAACGGATAGGTTGGTACCAGCCCTTCGGATGCATAAGCCCCACTGTTTAGGAAGGCATTGTAGACTTCACCATTGAAATTTCCAATGACATGGCCGAGTTCATGGATAATAACGTATTTAGCGAAATTCACTCCGCTCATATCACAGGATATACTAACTGTGTTTGCTCCATCGACTGTGCCGCAGACTCCATCTCCCAGAGAACCTGATGCAACTTTGACTAAAAATACAGTGCCTGCGTTTTGAAGAAGTGAAGAGGCGAGTCGTGACCTACCTAGCTCTGAGCAAACTCCATCGACACTAGTCTTTTCAGCTTCCGACCAATCTCCTTGGAGTTCGATTATTCCACAAACTAGGATGGGTTCTCCGATTAGAACTGTTGCGGTTGCTGAATCGATGGTGGGGTGAGTTTCACCTTCCGGGGTAGCCTGAACGTTGACTACGTTTGTTACAAGTGAGTCTGTCCAGCTAAGACCGGTGGTGATTGTAAATTCACAAGACCACTCAGCGCTGGCAGCAAGCTCTCCTCCCGTGGGCCCGGCGCAGATTTCTGATATCAGCCTAGTGTTTTTGTCACGATATATAGGTGAATTAAAATGCTCACCATTTACTGTTAGATTATCGATAATTGATATATTGTTAAGATTAACGTCTTTAGCTTTTAAGGTGATTGTGAAGGTGATTTCTGGCCTAGGTATGGTGTCTAGGTCTTCGTTTCTAAGTTCTGTTGGCAGTGCGATTTTGGTGATTGTGTAGAATTGGTTATCGCCTGACACAACTTCTCCCAGAGTGCCCTCGGAATTAAAGAGGGTTGCGGAGGTGGTTATTAAACCTACTGTTGCTATCAGACCAATCCCAACCGGGGTGCCAATTGCCGCGAATCCCAAGAAACTTGGAACACTAAGGCCGGCTAGTCCTCCCCAGATGGCACTACCGATACTGGCAATTCCACCTAAAGATGCACCAACAGCTGAGGCGAGCGAGCTGAAGATGGAGGCGGCTGTTCCGGTTATTGCGCCGATGATTCCGCCTGCTGTTGCACCTGTTGTGCCAAAGGCACCAGCAAAGAAATTTTTGACATGAACC
>MFBO01000014.1:0-860 GCA_001774995.1 Candidatus Curtissbacteria bacterium RIFCSPLOWO2_01_FULL_38_11b
CTACCAATCACCGGACAAGTAAACCCAGCCGCATTGAATGCTCCACAGGCATCAAGCCTTCCCCATCCATAAGTATCATCTCTACCAGGAGTTCCTAAATCCACGGCACTATTGTAGATTGCTTGGACTGCATTTGTCGGTGTTACCCCTCTAGAAAGTAGTAAGCCTAGAACTCCAGCTACGTGGGCGGAGGCGGGAGCCGTTCCCGAAACATTGTTGTAGCTATCGCCGGCGATTGTTGTAACTATACTCAGCCCCGGCGCGGTGACGTCCAAGGCTGGACCCCGACCCGAGTTGGACAAGGCGACATCTGCCTGGTCAGTGGCACCAACGGCCACGACACCCGGATGAGATGCGGGATAGACAACGGTGAAGCTGGCGTTCCCGGCTAGTGAGACAACTATAACATTCCTAACCAGCGCGTAGTCGACAGCGTTCTGCAGTTCTGAACGTTCGGAACTTGTCATCTCCGATTCAAAGAATCCAACAACGTTGATTACGTCGGCCCCATGGTCGACCGCCCACCTGATACCCTGGGCCGTGGCGAGCACGCTGCACTCCGATGTGCTTGGACCACACGCCTTCACCGGCATAATCTTGCAATTCCAGCACACCCCAGCTATGCCCAGGTTGTTGTTGGTGACGGCGGCGGCAATGCCGGCGAGGGGCGTTCCGTTTCCGTTACGAACCAGAAGGTCGAGATCCTCGTCGGTGCTGCCCCCAGGTGTATACGTGTTAATCCCCGGCACCAAGTTAGCGCCAACATCCCGGTGTTCTGGGTCAACGCCCGTGCTCACGACCGCGATGACTACGCTCGGGCTCCCAGTGGTGATGTCCCAGGCAGCGGGCGCCCGGATCCT
>MFBO01000014.1:971-1887 GCA_001774995.1 Candidatus Curtissbacteria bacterium RIFCSPLOWO2_01_FULL_38_11b
TGTTGCCCCGCGCTTGAATTTAAGAGATGATCTGAAACTCGACATAAAAGCTGTCTCTTACCTAATTAAGAAACACCCGGGATTTGTTGTCAAGCCAGGTACTGCATAGTACCTGGCGCAGACCTCTTCGAGTCTGAAGACTCGTCAGAGTCTGAACGACCTGAGTGAATCGAAGGGTCAACAATCAGCAAACACTCCGGGAGTGGGAACCTGCTAATAACAGAATGGGTGAATTTAGTATTCGCCCATGCCGCCTGGGGGCATGCCGGCGCCGGGCATAGGCTTATCTTTTTCGGGAATATCGGTAACCAGTGCTTCGGTTGTTAAGATCATCATAGCAATAGATGAGCCGTTCTGCAGAGCAGAACGCGTAACTTTGACAGGATCAATAATGCCGGCTGCGGTTAGGTTTTCAAATTTACCGGTTAGGACATTAAAGCCAGAATCTCCTTGGGCTTTTTCAACTTCTTTAACAACCCAGCCGCTGTCTGCACCAGCATTTGCAGCAAGTTTTGCAAGCGGTCTATCCAGTGCGTCACGCACAATTTCAACTCCAATTCGCTCATCTGTTTGGTTAATTTGAGTAAGTTTTCCCAATGCTTTTTTTGCTCGAATAAGGGCCACTCCTCCACCAACTACGTAGCCTTCTTCGACTGCGGCTTTGGTTGCGTGAACAGCATCATCAACTCTTTCTTTTTTCTCTTTGAGTTCAATTTCCGTTGCAGCCCCGACATTAATTACTGCTACCCCGCCGGTTAATTTTGCCAGTCTTTCTTCGAGTTTTTCGCGGTCAAAATCGCTGTCCGAGCTCTCGATTTCGTTTTTAATCTGCTTGATTCTGCCATCAATTGCGCTTTTAGTACCTTTGCCCCCAATGATAATCGTGTTGTCTTTATCAGAAACTACTCTATCAGCA
>MFBO01000014.1:1986-2771 GCA_001774995.1 Candidatus Curtissbacteria bacterium RIFCSPLOWO2_01_FULL_38_11b
TTTCTGCGATCACCGAAGCCTGGTGCTTTGACAGCAAGTACATTGAACGTGCCGCGTAGTTTATTGACAACCAGTGTTGCCAGGCCTTCCCCTTCAACTTCGTCGGCAACGATAACCAGATTTTTAGAAACTTTAACGAAATTTTCCAAAAATTGTAATAGATCATTTAAAGAAGCAATTTTCTGGTCGGTAATTAAAATGTGGGCGTCTTCGATAACGGCCTCCATTTTGTCTGGATCGGTTACAAAGTAAGGTGAAACATAGCCCCTGTCAAATTCCATTCCTTCTTTGAAATCAACAGAAAGCTCTAAACCTTTACCCTCCTCAACTGTAATTACGCCATCCGGGCCTACTCTGGTAAGTGCGTCGGCAATAAGCTTGCCGATTTCAGGATCAGCGGCCGAAATTGTAGCGATTTTCTGAATTTCATCCGGTCCTGCGACTTTTTTGGCCATTTTCTTGAGTTCTTCAACGACTATATTGGTGGCTTTTTCGACTCCCTTTTTGAGAATCATAGGGTTAACGCCAGCAGTGATGTTTTTAAGCCCCCCGTCGACTATGGCTTGGGCTAAAATTGTGGCTGTAGTGGTGCCGTCACCAGCAACGTCGTTGGTTTTTGAGGCTGCTTCCTGGACAAGTTGAGCACCCATGTTTTCAAAGGGGTCTTCAAGCTCGATTTCTTTGGCAACGGTCACGCCATCGTGAACAACATTTGGTGCGCCCCATTTTTTGTCAAGTGCTACATTTCGGCCTTTGGGGCCTAAAGTTGTGGCAACTGCAAACGC
>MFBO01000014.1:2793-3080 GCA_001774995.1 Candidatus Curtissbacteria bacterium RIFCSPLOWO2_01_FULL_38_11b
AATTTTGCTCTTGCTTCTTCTGAATATAAAACTTGTTTAGCCATTGTAAGTTAATTAGTTTATTAGTTATATCAGCCTTCAGCAATGCTGAATCTGATATATCAGAGGAGCAACATTGAAACAAAGTTTCAAGTTGATCTGCTGATATGAGCGGTTTAGATCTAATCTACTCATCACTAAACTTCTTCGTTACTTCGTAACGATTGCCATTAAATCTTCAAATTTTATTAAAAGCAATTCTTTACCTTCAACTTTGATTTCGTTGCCGCCCCACTTTTTGTAAACTA
>MFBO01000014.1:3148-3559 GCA_001774995.1 Candidatus Curtissbacteria bacterium RIFCSPLOWO2_01_FULL_38_11b
ACTTTACCCTCTTGAGGTTTTTCATCGGCAGATTCGGGAAGGACTATACCACTAGCAGTTTTGGTTTCTTTTGGAGCAGGTTCTATTAGAACGTATCCGGCTAAAGGCTTTAACATAATTTAGGTTTGTGGGTCTGTCGGCTAGTGGGAATGTAGGTTTAAATTTCCTACCGACCTACTTCCCTACTTGTCTACTGACCTGATATTGATTGAGCAGTTTTGAGAAAAAATCGCACTTCGCTTTGCTCAGTGTAAACAAGTACTTTTCTATCATTCCCAAGCAGTTAGCTTATGCGACTGCTAATATTTTATCAAGGAATTTTGTTTTGTCAAGTCCCGAACAATTTGGTTCGGGACGCAGACCCTGAGTGTAATCGAAGGGTCAAGCCTGCAGTTTATCTCTTTTTACTTT
>MFBO01000014.1:3576-11147 GCA_001774995.1 Candidatus Curtissbacteria bacterium RIFCSPLOWO2_01_FULL_38_11b
AAGGCGAGAAGTAAGGTCTAACGGGGTCAAGCCCTTAGTTTAATGAATGGTTGACTCTGAGCTTATCGAAGGGTTCATGACTGACTCTACTTGTTCTGATTTATCTGATATAATCTCTCCATGGCTGAGCGAGATGTAAATTGGCCCGAGGTCTTGAGAAGATTTAAGTCAGATTCTGAACTTCTTACCGACCTTAGACACAGGAAGCAACTTAATAGAAATTACTCCGGAAAGTGGGTGGCTGCGTATGATGGAAGGATAGTTGCTTCAGCGCAGACTTAAGAGGAGCTGGTCGATAAAGTAGAGGGAAAAGGTGTTCCTTCTGGGTTTGTTGCTATGGAAAAGTTTCCTCTACCTAGACACTCCAGAAGGATGGAAGCACGTGTTCAGAGAAGGTAGTTTTTAGCATTTCTTATGCTTTGGGCAACTGCTTCCATGAAAGCAAGGTATTTTTACTTCAACTTTTCCAATTGTTGTTCTGTTAATTCAGCTTGAGTGATAATTCTTCGTAGAGTTCCAGCAGGA
The DNA here is from genome assembly GCA_001774995.1 of Candidatus Curtissbacteria bacterium RIFCSPLOWO2_01_FULL_38_11b. Taxonomy (GTDB): domain Bacteria; phylum Patescibacteriota; class Microgenomatia; order Curtissbacterales; family GWA2-41-24; genus MFBO01. Next base: position 4,102 of record MFBO01000014.1, read on the forward strand.
ACTGGGCCTGGGTGAACTGCAACTTGTGTCCATCTACCATCTGGATGTTTCAACCTGATATGGCTGCCTTTACCGCCTACCTCTTTGAAGTCGCATCTTTTTAAAAACTTAACTAGTCTTTGAGGTTTGACGTTTCGGGGCAATTTGCTCATGCGACAGAGAATTTTGCGCCGACGGGGGCCTTCACTTGAGCAGTTGCCACTACACCAATTTCTGGCACGTCGACCGGAATTTCTTCGCCTTCTCTAACCAAATGCTCGAGTGCAAGTTCGATTCCGTCTTTGATGCTTTCTAAAACTTCGTCGATTGAATCACCGTAGTCCGCAACGCTTAAAGTGGGACAATGGGCATTATAGACGGTCTTTTTACCTTGCTTTTCCGGTTCGATGATGATTCTGTAATTTAAGACCTTAGTTTGCATAGCTTGCGTATTTTAACATAAACCGTCATGTTGACCGTAAACGAAGTAAAATCAGATCGAGATTCTTCTCCCCCGCAAAGCGGGGTCAAAATGACATAAGCCCTATCTCTTTTTACTCTGGGCGATTGCTTCCATGAAGGCAAGGTATAGAGGGTGAGGTGTAAGAGGACGGGATTTGAGTTCCGGATGGAACTGGACTCCTATAAAAAACAGGTGGTCTTTAAGTTCTAAGGCTTCGACTAATTTACCATCTTTTGTTGTAGCACTAATAAACATGCCTTCTTTTTCAAATCTGTCGCGGTAAGCATTATTAAACTCATAGCGATGACGGTGGCGTTCTGAACCCGTAATTGATTTGTATGCTTTTTCTATAATTGAACCTTTTTTAGCCTTAAAATCCCATGAGCCAAGTCGCATTGTACCACCTAAGTTTTTACCCTCTATTTTGTCTTTTTGATCTGCCATCACGTCAATAATCGGATGTTTGGTTTTGTGATTAATCTCGGTTGTATTAGCGTCTTCAAGGTCAAGAACGTTTCTGGCAAATTCAACTGCCGCAAGCTGCATACCATAACACAGGCCGAAATACGGCACTTTACCTTCTCTTGCGAATTTAATTGCAGTGAGAATACCATCAACTGCCCGGGAGCCAAATCCGCCTGGGACAACGATACCGTCAAATCCAGCTAAAACCTTGACTCCTTCTGTTTCGATTTGGGCTGAATCAATCCAGGAAATTCTCGGCTTGAAGTTAAAGTTAGCTGCAGCGTGACGAATTGACTCTATTACCGAAAGGTAGGCATCGGAGAGTGTGAAATCGCCGGTCGAAAAATATTTACCGACCATGGCAATTCTTACCGTCCTTTTTGCAGTTAGCGCATCGTTTACCATGATTTTCCAGCGAGAAAGATCAGACGCTTTAGGTTTTAAGGATAGTTTTTCTAAAATTTTGCCTGATAGATTTTGATTTTCAAAATTTAGAGGTACCTGATAAATATTTTCAACATCGGGAGCCGAAATTATATCCTCTGCATTTAAACCGCAGGCTATAGCAATTTTTTCCTTTCTTTTAGTATCGACTGCAACTTGCGAGCGAGCTAAAACAAAATCAGCCTGAATACCGGCTTGGGCTAATTGCTGAATAGACATTTGGGCGGGCTTTGACTTCATCTCCCCTATGGATGAGGGAATCGGCAAATATGTTAAGTGGATGTGCAGGATGTCTTTGGGACGAGTCAGTTTGAGAAGTCTATTTGCTTCAAGATAGAGAAGGTTTTGATACTCCCCGACTGTTCCGCCAATTTCAAAAACTATTATTTCTGCGCGATTTTTTTTGGCACACTTTTCGATTCGTTCGATGATTTCTCTTGGAGGGTCTTGAAAAAATTCAACGGTTTTACCTTCAAACTCCAGTGCTCTTTCTTTTTCGATAATTGATTTGAATATCTGGCCGGTTGTCATGTAATTGGTTGAGTTTAGATGCTGGTTTAAAAAGCGTTCGTAGTTGCCAAGATCCTGATCACATTCCATGCCGTCATTTAAAACAAAGACTTCACCGTGTTCAATAGGATTTAAGGTACCAGCATCGACATTCAAATAGGGGTCGGCTTTGATAGCCGTAACTGCAAAACCGCGGGATTTTAAAAGGAGAGCAATTGAAGAGGTGGCAACACCCTTGCCGATTCCGGAAATCACACCACCTGAGACAAAGATTATTTTAGTATTCATGAAAAAACCCTCCTTCGCCGAGGCTTCGGAGGGTAAATCCCCCTTCTTCGTTTTTAACGATTGAGGAGAGTCTTGGTCTCCGTAGCTTCAGCGACGGAGACGCCCGTCATAATTTTCTCAAAATGAAGAATTTGTGTCAATAATCAATCAAATATGGTTCTATGCTGCTGGAGCTGTGGGCCTTGGTGGCCTTTCAATAAGTTCTTCTCTTAACAGAACTCTTTTGATCGGATCAGCAATCCCAAATTTAACTCTGCCTCTTTGTACATCCAGGACTTTCACATCAATTGGATTTTCAGATTGGGGGTTAATTATTACAATTTGATTTGCTTTTCGAGTCAAAATTAATCTACCTGACCGCAGAGTATTGTCCCTTGGGAAACCTAATTCTCCTCTTAGAATGATGTTTGGTTCACTAGAATAGAATAAACAAGTTGCTCTTTTTCTTTGTATTTGCAATACTCGCACTTCTATTTCTTGCCTGGTACCGGGCTCAATGAAAAATGCTTCCCTTTCATGCCTTTCAATTACAAGGCGTTTTTTAGGTATTTCTGTTGATCTGTCTTTTGGTAATTGTGGCCGTTCCAGCGACATATTTAGGGAATTATAGGTTTTAATATTACGTTTGTCAAATCAAACTTAGTAAAGGGCTCTTTGTATTCAGTTAAAACCTTAATTTGGGTATTTTGGGGTGTAGTAAGAGCGATGAGAAGGTTATCCAATTAAAAGCGGCTATTGGGGTTTTTTAGGATACTTAGCTAAAGTTTCTCTAATGTTTTTGGCCGTCGTTTCAAGTGCATTGGAAGCCGGGGTTCCCTTTAGGACCTCATTGACGGCATCCTCATATGCTTTAATTATCTGATCGTTTAATCCATTGTCGAACGTTCGCGATGCCATAGGAAATGATCTCATAAATGGAGCCTCTGAAACGTATGCGCCAACTAAGGGGTCTGATGCCAGTTTTTGGGCTAAGGATTTTTTAGGATATGGCATCCCAATTATACGCCCAGGTGTTTTTGCTGACTCGCTGTAAAGTTTTATTAAAGTATCATCTTCTTGGAGGTATTTTAAAAATTCTAAAGCTTCTTTTTGGTATTTTGTCTTTTTGGAAACGCCAATTGCCCAATAGCTTGCCCAGCTAACACTGCCGCCTTCTAATTGAGGAACTGGCGCGATCTTAAACTTTAAAAGTGGATTAGCTGTTTTAATTTCTGCTGCCCTCCAGCTAGGAGCAAGATACATTGCCAATGATCCGCCTGTGAACGCTACAGTTGATGGGGACATAGTTTCATCCCAAACCCTGATATCTCCCCGTGCAAAATTTGCGTAATATTCAAGAGCATCAGCACTGCGAGCGTCTACTGGATTCTTAAGATCCCCGCCATTTTGCAAAATCATTAGAGCTAAAATATCAGAAAAGTGATCGACATTTGATGCAGAACCTAGAGCAATGCCTGCCGTTCTGATATTGCCCGCCGTATCACGAACTGTTAACTTAACTACCGTATTAGCAAGTTCCTGCCAGCTAGATGGCGGTTGACTGATCCCTGCTGCTTGGAAAATATCCTCATTGTAATAAAGGCCTAGACCATCGATCCCTAAAGGGGCTCCAACAAATTCCTTATTGGAATTTCGAAGATCGTTAAATATAGTAGGATAATATTCATCTTTGAACTGAGATTGGGAAATGATTGATTGGGGGATAGGTGCCAGTTCACTTTCAAGCATTTGTGTCCATGTATTATGAAATTGGAATATATCCGGGCCAGTTGTTGAGTTGATTTGAGCTTGTAATGATTCCCTATATTGTTGAGGGCTTTTCTTCTCATAAATTATATCGACATTAGGCTTAATTTTTTTATAATCTTGGCGAATTTGATTCATGACGATGGCGCTATCCCATAAGCCCCAATATTTAATAGTAACGGCTTGGTTTTTTTGCCCGCCTATTAATGAACATCCAGAAATAATTAATGAGAGAATGACTACTATGGGCAGTTTAAGTAGAGACATGTGAAGACGAATTAATTCTTAATTATAATAATAATTGTAATTAATTCTATAATAAACTACATTAGGCTTAAAAGCCATCATATTTTTAATTTTTTTGAATCGATATATGACTCATCTTATTAAGACATTACTTGTTTCATCTATTATTTTAATTATTCTTTTTGTTATTTATAGTTTCTTTTTTATAAATAAAACTCTGCCCAATACGTACTTTGGGAATTTGAGTGTTTCTGGTAAAAATGAAGACCAAGTTGACAAAATAATTACAAATTACATCGACAATTATACAAAGCAGATGATTAATATTTCTTGCGGTAGTAAAAATGTTGAGGTTTCTTTAGCGGATTTAGGTGTAAATTATGATGCAGGTTCGTCTGTAAGCAAAGTTTACCAAAACCCAAAGAAAGTAAATTTTGGGCAGTTTATCAAGAATTATCTTTCTGCTTTGGTATTTAGAACTTATGTAAACCCTTCATATGATTTAAATTACTCACAACTTAATAATAAACTCGATGCCCTATTATCACCATATGAAAAAGCACCAAGGGATTCCACTATTATTTTTGATGCGCACGAACCTAAAATTTCCAAGTCTTCAAATGGTATTGTAGTAGATAGAATTAAAATTATAAAAGATATTATTACAAACTTAGAGGGCTTATCTTCGGAAAGAATTATAGCCAGCTATATAAATTCTCAGTCAAGCATAAAAGAAAGCCAAGCAGAACAGGCGCTTGAGAAAGTTAAAGCATTAAATAATCAAAATATTATACTTTATTATGAACAAGAAAAATGGCCAGTATCTTCTGATGTACTTTTAAATTTGCTTGAATTTTCCCCAAGCGATCAAGATATTAACGGTTATTTAACCCTTGAAATTGGCGGCAGCAAAATTTCAATTAAAGATATCGATATTAGTGATAAAACACAGCCTATATTGCAAGTTAGACTTAATAACGAAAAGATAAGTTTGTTAATTTCAGATATTGCAAGTTATATTGATAAGCAAACAGCGGATGCCACAATTGAATTTGATGGTCAAAAAGTAACAAGCTTTACTCCAGCTTCCGATGGTCAACAGTTAAATCAAACTTTAGCCAAAAACTTAATACTTGAAAAAATATCTGTTGATAATTTACATCCTGAAAAAAATATCAGTATCCTCTTGCCCGTTGAAGTTACCAGGGCAAAAATTGCCAATAAGGAGATTAACTCTCTTGGTGTTCGCGAACTGATTGGCACTGGTGTTTCTTACTTTGCCGGTTCGATCCCCAACAGAAAGTTCAATATTGAACTTGGAGCAAAATTGATTAGCGGCACACTTATAGCTCCAGGAGAAACATTTTCGTTTAATAAACTGGTCGGGCCAGTTTCCAGAGAACAAGGATTTAAACAGGCATATGTAATTAACAAGGGACGGACCGTACTTGATGATGGAGGCGGTATTTGTCAGGTTTCAACAACAGTTTTTAGAGCAGTGTTAAATTCCGGGTTGCCCATCGTCAAAAGAACTGCACATGCTTATCGTGTTGGTTATTATGAGCAGAAGGGATTCAAACCCGGATTTGATGCAACCATATTTTCTCCCTCTGTTGATTTACAATTTAAAAATGATACTGCAAATCATATTTTGGTGCAGGCTAAAGTGGATACTGCAAATGCCAAATTGCAAGTAGATATTTACGGCACAAGTGATGGTCGCAAAGTTGAAATTTCAAACGCAGTTGTTTCAAACATCACACCGGCTCCCCCACCTTTATATCAGGATGATCCGACTTTACCTAAGGGTACTGTTAAGCAAGTCGATTTTGAGGCACAAGGTGCAACTTCCGTATTTAGTCGTAAAGTTTATAAGGGTGATCAAGTAATTATCGACGAAACCATTAGATCAAACTTTAGACCTTGGCAAGCAGTATATTTAGTTGGAACAGGGGGATGAATTAATTTCTAATTGACCTAATTGATCTAATTTCTAAATACTATTAGGATAGATTCGGACTAATCAATTCGTATATAATTCGCATGTCAATGAACTTAAAAAAAGATTTAGCAATAGTTGGCGGCTTATTTTTGCTGGTTGTTGCTCTTTTAATATTTGGTAGAGGTTTTACGACGGGTACATTTGTCGAGCAAAGACAAGAAGCTACACCGAGCCAACAAGCGTCCAGCAATTTAACACAAGACAATAATAATAGATCTCGTGTTTCTATTAAAACCCTTAGTGTTTTTGTAGAAATAGCTAGAACTTCTGATAGTCAAAAAAAAGGTCTCTCTGGACGTGACCAGCTTGCTATCAACGAGGGATTGCTGTTTGTGTTTGACACACCCGCTAAATATGCTTTTTGGATGAAGGACATGAAGTTCCCGATTGATATTATATGGATCGACGGTTCACCAGCTGGAGAAAAGAAGATTGTTGATATTGCCGAGAACGCAACAGTTGAACCGGGTAAAAATGACGAGGAACTTAAAAGATACACGCCTCGCGCTGATGCTTTGTATGTTTTAGAAATTAATGCGGGCCTTGTAAAACACAACAATTTACAAATTGGTGATGTGGTGAATTTCGAGCTGCAATGAGGATTTTAGGTATTGAAACGACCCCTCGATTACACTCAGTGTTGTTTCCAATGCTATGAGGATACTTGGGATAGAAACAACCCTTCGACAAGATTCAGGATGGTTTCGATAGAAATATGAAAATACTGGGAATCGAAACCACACTTCGATTACACTCAGTGTTGTTTCGAAAGGGCCTATGTTAGTACTGGGTATCGAAACAACTTGTGATGAGACCGGAGCTGCTGTTGTTGAAAATGGGCACCGGATATTAAGCAATGTTGTGGCTTCTTCTGTTGATCTTCAAAAAAAATATGGCGGGGTG
>MFBO01000014.1:11199-18486 GCA_001774995.1 Candidatus Curtissbacteria bacterium RIFCSPLOWO2_01_FULL_38_11b
TGTTGCCAATGGGCCGGGATTAATCGGTTCGCTGCTGATAGGGGTCGAGACAGCTAAGACATTGGCGTTTGTATGGGGTAAGCCTTTGGTTCCTGTGAATCATTTGATTGGACACATCTACGCCAATTTCATTGGCGAAAAGTCAAAAGTTGAATTTCCATTAATAGCATTGGTAGTTTCTGGTGGGCATACAGATTTGGTTTTGATGACTGATCATGGGAGATTTAAATTAATCGGATCGACTCTTGATGATGCTGCGGGAGAAGCTTTTGATAAGGTCGCAAGAGTTTTAGGTTTGGGCTATCCGGGGGGACCAGAGATAGAGAAGTTAGCAGTCAAAGTGGAAAGCGGAAAGTTTATCATCAAATTACCTAGACCAATGATCAATAGCAATGATTTCAATTTCTCGTTTTCGGGGTTAAAAACCGCGGTTGTAAATGTGGTCGACAGATTTAATTATTCTTCGAACGATAGTGAGAAGTCTAAAAGCAATAATAGTTCTCGTATCACTCGAACAATAAGTAGTAATTTTAAAGCATTAATTGCTGATGAGTTTCAAAAAGCTGTTGTCGATGTTTTGGTAAAAAAAACAATTAAGGCAGCAGAAAATTTTGGCTGCGAAACAATTGTCCTTGGTGGTGGAGTCGCTGCTAATAGATTGCTTTGTTCACAAATGGCTGATAGAGCATCGAGGCTTGGGATAAAAGTTTATTTCCCCTCTAAAAATTTATCGGTTGATAACGGGGCAATGATTGCAGCGGCTGCTTTTTATAATTTTAAGAAAGTTAATCCTCTCAAACTTCAAGCAGAACCCGGACTTCATTTTTAGTTTTAAAAGTTATATAATCCAGTCCGCTATGGGAGTAACTTTTGTTAAATGCACAATTAAAAATCCAGAAAAACCTAGTAAGTCACAAGATATTGACTTTTTGGTTGATTCCGGGGCAACATATTCTGTAGTTGATAGTAAAATTTTAGAAAAACTCGGAATTTCTCCTCATAGAGACCAAGAATTTACGTTAGCAGACGGAACCAAGATTAAAAGGAAAATTGGAGACGCGATCTTTGCAATCGACGGTGTACGAGGTGCAGCACCAGTTGTTTTTGGTTTAAGAGGCGATTCCCAATTATTAGGTGTTTTTACTTTAGAAGCTTTAGGGCTTGTCCTAGACCCCTTTAAAAGAACTCTAAAACCTGCAAAACTGTTTTTAGTCTAGAGAGTAAAACTCCAAGCAAGTCCGAGTCTGCATTTCTAGTCGAAAAGAGAGACATTAAAAATCTTTGCCCCAAAATTCAATTATTTTATTTTTGAGTTTTAGAAATCTTTCTTCACATCTAGTTTCGTAGCATCTGACAGAATGTACTATGGAATCGCGAAGCTCAGGATGAGGTCCTTGCGGCAAAAAGTTTACGCTAAGAGTATAAATGGCGCCATCCAATGGATCATCAGGCATTGGTAACCGGTCTTTTAGCTCTAGAAAATTTTCGCCAATCAACTTCACAAGAGAATCTACTTGGTTCTCAGTAAAATTAGCATGGTCTTGAATTTCTTTATCATCTGTTGTTTTAGCAAAATAAAATACGCGGCCATCTGGTCTGATCTCCAGTCTGGCACTATGACAACAACCTGCTGATGTCTCTAAAATAATGGCGATTAATTCTTCCCTTCCAACTTTTGGCTGAGAAGTTTGAGTTGATAGAGTTGTTTTGGTCCATTCCGGTGTTGGCACAAACCTTGACAAAAATAAGAAGTAGGAGACCGCTATTATTACAAGGACCAGCAAGCCGACCGCTGTAACAACCAAATAGGTCGAAAATCCAGTTTGGGCAGATTTATGTTTCATTAAATTTAGTTTAGCATCTTCGAATCTTCGGTGAAAGTTATGCTGAAGGCAAATTTTTAAATCTTGTCCGCTTTACCTTTATTGTTGTAAATAATCTTGGTAACTTTGAAGCCTTAGATTTTAAAGCCTTTTCTAATTCTGTAACCTTATCTTCTGTTTTGCTAAAAGGCATTCTAATCAAAATAACACCGTTTGAGCTTAACGCCTCTTTAAATACGAGTTCACCGAAATCTTTGTCATTGGTGATTAGTATTCTTTTCTGGTGATTGGCTAGTGCGAGAACTTCCTCATCTGGTGTTGATGGCTGACTTTCGGAAATTGATAAAGTATCGAACTTGTTTAGTCTCAAAAACTCAACAATGGAATACTCAACACTCTCATCAACGAGAAATTTTAGCAAAGGGGGTTTGCGCATATTTAGGAGGTTCAAGCTTTCTCACTAACTTACTCGCATATTCCAGAACTGCGTGGACATCTTTTTCAGTAAGTCGAGGGTAATCAAGCAGTATTTCTTCCTTGGTAAAACCTGCGGCAAGTTTTTCTAAGATAACTTCCACGGTAATCCTTGTGCCTTTAATAACAGGCTTTCCAAGCATTATTTTAGGATTCACAATAATTCTGTCTTCCATAGTGCCCATATTATACAATGTTTCCCTGAAAATCCAAACCTAGCCGAGATTGCATTTCTAATCTAGGAAATAATATTTCAATTTTGTGGACCTATAAATATAAAGTGGTCGACCCTGTCTGTGTGATACAAGTATTTTTTGCCTCCTTGTTTTGCAACTGTAAAAATAACTTTGTATCCAGGTGTTATCACCTGAGCACACACTTCACTAGCGGACGCTCCTAGGCAGGAGTCTGGCCAGGTAACTTCTTGGATATATTCACCAATGCCAAGTACTGCGGCATTGCCACCTAGACGTTTTGCTAAATCCTGCTTTGCTAGCTCTATTACTTGACAAACGTCGCCAGCCCCATCGCCATCACTATCCTTTTGATCTTGGTTCTTAACAAAAGGACAATTGTCTAAAATGTTAACAACGCCGTCCTTATCATAATCAGGACTGTTACGAACGATGTCATCAAGATTTAACTCCCTTTGCATTGATGAACTTGTTTGCGGTGATGGACTCGACGGAAATAATTGCTCTTTATCTTTCTCGGTTACACAACCATCGTGGTCAGCGTCAGCAACCTCATTGTAATTGTTTCCGGTTTGACACTGATCAAGTGATCTTTCGAATAGCAATTTATCAGATTCATCACAAACGCCATTTCTGTCAATATCACAAGACTTGAAATTTTCTATTACCATTGGGCGGTACGTGTTTTTATCTTTCAGATATAGAGTTCCTGAAAATACCAGAGTTAAAAGTAGCGCAATGACTCCAAAAATCAAAATAGAAGAAAATCCAGACTGGTAAGGTTTTGCTTTCACTAAATTCAGTTTAGCAGGTAGCGATAAATATTTCTTAACCACTTGTATTTTTCCAGGAAATTCTCGACCATGCTCGAACAATAAATAAAATATCAGAAACTTAGACAGTTACAATTTTTTTAAAATTTCACAGTAGGGAATTTTTCTGACATAATATCGGTGTTAAAAAAAGTTTATTATAAATTAGGGAGGTATTAATAGTGAAGAGGTTTACCCCGTCAAAGTTTTGTATAACAAAATTTAGTCGGATACAGTTATCCACCCGACTCAGATTTTGCACGTGGGAGTAGCATAAAAATATTAACCTATTTCACGTGCTTGTCCGCCAAAACTAAAGTTGCGGCGGAAAAGAAAAACGGCTGACTCAGATGAAAAATGTTTATAGAGTTTAGAGGATAGAGTTTAGAGTTAACACTTTAGAAAGGATCTTGGTTGAGTCCAGACCTTAACCCGAATGTCAACTAGACGGTCTGGTCTTTGCTCTAGCTCAATTAAAATTTATGAAAAGTAATTTAAAAAATAAAAAAGGCAATTTTAAAAATGTTCCAAAAGAAATCTACGATTTTTGGGAAAAGTCTGGTTTTTTTTCTGCTGATTTGAAATCTGAAAAAGAAAAATATTCCCTTTTAATTCCGCCACCTAATTTAACAGGCGAGCTGCATTTAGGACATGCGATGCAGCATTCGATTTTGGATGCAGTTGCAAGATTCAAGAGACTTCAAGGATTTGATGTTTTGCTTTTGCCGGGAGTAGACCATGCAGGTATTCAGTTTGAAGCGACTTTTGATAAGTTTTTGGCAAAGAAAAATTTATCCAAACGAAAATTAGGTCGAGAAAAGTGGTTAGAAGAAGCCTTTAAATTTAAAGATGAAGTTTATAAATCGGTTTCTTCGACTTGGCGGTTTATGGGTTTGTCGGCAGACTGGAAGCGTGAAGTTTTTACTTTAGATGAAGGACCGAAACTTGCAGTCTTTGAACAGTTTAAAACATATTATGACAAAGGTCTTATTTACAAGGGGCCATACATTGTCCAGTGGTGCCCGAAATGCAACACGGCGATTGAAGACGTAGAGATGGAGTATGAAGAGAGGAAAGAGAAATTGTACTACCTAAAGTATGGACCGCTAACACTAGCTACTGTCAGACCCGAAACAAAATTTGGGGATACTGCAATGGCGGTTCATCCGGATGATAAAAGATATCAGGACTACATTGGCAAAGAATTTGAAATAGAAACTTTAGCCGGTAGGAAGAAAATGAAAGTTGTTGCGGATAGTGCCGTTGATCCGGAATTTGGAACCGGAGTTATAAAGGTAACGCCTGGTCATGACTTCGCCGACTACGAAATAGGCAGGCGACACAACTTGCCAATACTTCAGGCAATTAATAAGGAGGGTAGACTAACTGAATTGGCAGGTAAATATGCTGGTATGAAAGTTTTGGAAGCACGAGAGAAGATGATCCCAGAGCTTAAACAAAAGGGGATACTATTAAAGCAAGAGAATTACGTACATAACGTGGCAGTTTGCGAAAGGTGCAAAAGTACTGTTGAACCGTTGATCTCTGAGGAGTGGTTTGTAAAAGTTAATGATCTGGCAAAGGGAGCAATAAGTGTAATTAATCTGGATAAAATTAAATTCCTACCTAAAAATTACAAAAAGATATTGGTTGAATGGCTCAAAAATATTCATGACTGGTGTATATCCCGAAGTCTTTGGTGGGGACACAGGATTCCGGTGTGGTACCCTTCGACTTCGCTCAGGATCTCTGATCCTTCGACTCATTCGATAAACTCAGGGTCTTCGACTCGCTCCGCTCGCTCAGGACGAGTTGAGGAAATGAAGGTTTCATTGGAGTCGCCAGGTGAGGGATGGGTGCAAGATGAGCAGGTTTTGGATACATGGTTTTCATCGGGTTTGTGGCCTTTGTCCACATTAGGTTGGTCTGTGGGTACGGGTCCTGTCAGTCGTTTCCCTCCTGTCAGTGCTCCCCCGCAGAGCGGGGTGCGCGCTGACAGGAACCCTTCCACGACTGCCACCCGTGCCGAGAATCTTATGTTTAAGAGGTACTTTCCTTGGGATTTTGAGATCTCGGCACCAGAGATTAAATATCTTTGGATAGCCAGAATGATTATGATTTCCCAATATTTTACAGGCCAAATTCCTTTTAAAACGATGTTTTTCCATGGAATGTTGAGAGATTTATTGGGGAGAAAGTTTTCCAAATCTTTAGGAAATGGGATTGATCCAGTATATTTAATTGACAAATGGGGAGTTGATGCAACACGCATGGCACTTTATACATATAGCATTCCCGGACGAGACGGACGTGTTTCGCGCGAGATTTTGGATGAGAGGGGTAAAAATTTTAGGAACTTTGCGACAAAGATAAGAAATATAACTCACTTCGTTATCGACTTAAAGCCAGATTCCAACTCCGAGGTGTCGCGTCAAACGCGACCAATCACGTTAGACGTAATGAAGTCTGGTCGACAGGAGAACACCTCGGAGGTAAGTATTGCTGACGACAAATGGATTTTGGACGAGCTAAGTAAAACGATCAGGACCGTAACAAAACATCTGGAAAACCTGGAGTTGCATTTGGCGGTTGAGGAAATTTATGAATTCGTCTGGCATAAATTTGCGGATAGGTACATAGAAGAGTCAAAGAGTAATAGAGTAAAAGTTCAGCCAACGCTCGAGCATGTTTTAAAGCAGGTGTTGATTTTGCTTCACCCTTTTATGCCGTTTTTGACAGAAGAGCTTTATCAAAAGTTCGAAGTGAAAAGAGAATCAATAATGCAAGAGGAGTGGTCTTCGTCGCGTTAATTTGAAATTTTTAATTTGAAATTTGAAATAAGAACGCTTTTTCTGTAAGAACGCTATTTCTTCGCATATAATGCGAACAATGAAATTATAATTTGAAAATTAGGGTGTCTTTTCCCGCAAAACTCCCGTCCTTCTTCGCTATCCACTTCGCTTATCAAGCTACGTGGATTAGGAAAGCTTCGAAAGACTGTTAAATATGCTGATAACCGCATATTTAACGCAATAATTACCGCATTAATTCTTAAATCGTTAATCGTAAATGGTTAATCGGGTTAGTTATTCCTGAGGTTTCTTTTCGCCTTGAGGTTGTTCGGTCTTTGCTTCTTCGGGCTTTTTTTCTTCGGCACCTTTTTCCCGCCCTTCGGGGCGAGGTTCGCTCGCCTCGCTGCGAAGCGGGCCTCCGGCGACAGCGCCTTCAGTGGTTGCTGCGGCTTCGCCTTCGGCTGCTGGAGCTCCTTCTGCAGCCGCGCCTTCTTCGGTTGCCTTTTCGGCGGCGGCTTCGGCCTGTTCTGCTTCTACCTCTGCTTCGACTGCTTCCATTTCTTTAGTTACCAATTCACCTATCTGGGTAACGACTAGTTCTTCGTCTGCATGGATCTCGATTTTTGTCCTATCAACTTTAAGATCTTTGACTTTGATCTCATCACCGACGTTTTCAAAGTGCGATACATCTACTTGGATATTTTCCGGTAAATCTGCGGGCAAGGCTTCAATTTCCAACTCCGCTATGGGAGTTAGGAGTACTCCAATCTTTTTGTGAACAGCGGGTGCTTCGCCGACGATTTCCAAAGGAACGTCGACTTTAACTTTTTCGGATAGATTAACCTGGTAAAAGTCGATGTGCAGGGGGATATCGAAAACAGGATGTAGCTGTACATTTTTGACAAGAACCGGTTTTTTCTCGCCGTTTACTGAAAGGTCGATTATTCCAGTTTCGCCGACTTTTTCAAAGACTTTGCCAAATTCAGTTGCTTTTACCTGCACGTGAGTAGTTTTGACCTTATGCCCAAAAACGTGCGCAGGAATAAAGCCGTCGCGTCTCAACTGCTTTACTTTGCGCCCAAGAATGGTTCTTTTTTGGGCTGTTAGAGGTACTTGTTCCATATTAATGTCTGAAAATAATAACAGATTGATTCAAAGCTTGTAAATAGCAAGTTAAAAGATCTATATTTAA
>MFBO01000014.1:18492-18626 GCA_001774995.1 Candidatus Curtissbacteria bacterium RIFCSPLOWO2_01_FULL_38_11b
TGAACGGGCCTGCAAATTCTGCCAAAGAGCGCGTAGAAAAAGAGGTTTTGGAAGTAATCATTAAAAATTTGTATTCGGGAGGAATGAAAGTCGAGGAAGCAAGGCGGGTAGCTCGCGAGACTTTGGCTCAAATA
>MFBO01000015.1 GCA_001774995.1 Candidatus Curtissbacteria bacterium RIFCSPLOWO2_01_FULL_38_11b
GGCGTTTATAAAAAAACTTTCAAACGTATGGATCTTGATGCAATTGAAACAAAGGCAACCGGTGGAACATTCTCTGATTTCTCTCATGAATACCAGGTTTTGTGTGAAAGTGGTGAAGACGAAATTATTTATTGCCCTGGCGGTGATTATGCTGAAAATATAGAAATTGCAACGGTAAAAGAGGGGAAAGAGTGTGTTTTAGGCCATGGTCCTTTAAAAAAAGCTAAAACTATTGAAGTCGGCAATATTTTCCCCCTAAAAGATAAGTTTTCTAGAGCTTTTAATCTTAAGTTCAAAGATCGAGATGGTAAAGAAAAGTTGGTAATGATGGGCTGTTACGGCATCGGGGTTTCGCGGCTTATGGGAGCAATTGTTGAGGTTTTCCATGATGAAAGGGGTATTTTGTGGCCTGATGCCGTTTCACCGTTTGATGTACATTTGGTTCATATTGAAGATGTTGGGACCGAATCTTGGGCCAAAGAAACTTACGAAAAACTAACAAAGACAGGTGTTGAGGTTTTGTGGGATGATCGCCAAGATGTGTCTGCCGGTGAAAAATTTGCTGATTGTGATTTAATTGGTATCCCCACTCGTATTGTAGTTTCTAAAAAAGTTGGGAAGGGGAAGGTTGAAATAAAAAACCGAGACCAGGAGAAAGTCCAGGTTGCTCAAGTTGATAAAATCGCCACTCTAATCTCCGTTGACTAACTTCATTATTATTATAATGTAACCAGACGTTGTGGTTTGAATTTCTGTAATTTAATGGTGTGGTTGTTTAGAGATTAGTGAAATAGTAGAATTATTGCTTAACATGCAGTATACAGTTACTCGCGGTGAAAAAGGAAAAGTTGAAGTTAAGGTTGATATTCCTAAAGTTGTCTTTTCCCAGGCCTATGATGAGATTTTGCAAAAACTTGGGAAAGAGGTTAATATTGCGGGCTTTCGGCCGGGAAATGTTCCGAGTGATGTTTTAGAGGCAAAGACCGGTGCAAATAAGATTTTAAATGAGACCGCCAGTCTTTTAATTTCCAAAAACCTTTCGCAGATATTTAAAAAAGAAGACATTGTTCCTCTGGGAAATCCAAGTATTGCAATTCAAAATCTTTCCAAAGACTCGCCTTTTTCCTTTACAGCTACTTTCATTACCAAGCCAAAAGTTAAGTTAGGTGACTGGAAGAAGATTAAGGTAACAAAAGTTAAGGCGCGCGAAGTAACAGAGAAGGATGTTGAAGAAAGTATAAAAAATATCTTTGAGGCGTGGAAAAAAAATCGAAAATCAAAGTCAGAAGCGAAAAGTGAAGGAGAATTAGAGGATCAGAACCAGTCAAAACCCTCCTTCGCTCCATCCTTTGCTAAAGCTACGAATGACAAGAGGGCTTCGGAGGGTAAAAAATTTATTTATGATGCGCATGGGGAGAAGATCTTCATCAAAGATGAAGAACAAGATAAAGGGAAATCCTCCTTCGCCAAGGTTTCGGAGGACGAAGTTGATGATAACTTCGCAAAAGCGATTGGAGCACGGGATTTAGTATATCTAAAAGAGATTGTAAAGAAGGATCTTGAGCAAATTATGTTGGATCGAGTAGAGGCGAAATTGGAGCAGGAATTGTTTGACGAACTTTTGATGATTGTCCAAGTTGAAGTGCCCGATATTTTGGTTGATGATGAGATAAATAGAATTATTTTAAGAATTACTCAAAACCTTGAGGGACAGGGCAAAAAGATAGAAGATTACCTAAGGGAAGAAAATACAACTTTGGATGCTCTTCGTGCAAAACTAAGACCCCAGGCTGAGAAAAACGTCCAAATTACACTAGCGATGGATGAGATTGGCAAAAGCGAAAAAGTTGAGGTAACTTCTGAAGAAATTGAAAATGCCACAAAGGGTGTAGATGAATCGAAATTAACAGATAGCCAAAAAGCAGATCTTCGTAATTATTTAGCTGTTTCAATTTTCCAGGCTAAGGCGTTGGACCATGTTAAAAATGAAGTGGCTTCGTAATGTTGCCAAAAGTTTTAAGAAGAGATAGAATGAAAGGTCAGATAATGTTTATCGTGCATATGAAGACATATTTTTCTTCGAAAAAGAGATTATGGTTAATAGTTTGCCATATTGAAAGGATGTGTAATTTGATTTGGCTCAAAAAATCATCGTTACCCACATATCACCGGATTTTGACGGAATCCCTGCTATTTGGCTTCTAAAAAAATATCACCCTGAATTTGCTAATGCTAGAGTAGAATTTGTGCCTGCGGGCAACAACACCTATAACAGGGAGCCTGTTGATTCAAACCCAGATGTTGTCCATGTTGACGTAGGTGGAGGTAGATTTGACCATCATGATACCAGCGAATTCACGTGTGCTGCTAAACTGGTTTATGACTATTTAGTTAGTGAAGGTTATATTGAGAAGGAAAATGAAGCCCTAAAAAGGTTGATTGATATTACGATTGAACTTGATCACGGCTGGGATACATATAAATGGCCTGATCCTGCAAGCGATCGCTGGGAGTTTGCTCTTCACAATGTACTTTCCGGAATAAAGATGCACTATAGAGGAGATTATTATAAGGCAATCGACTGGACGATCGACAGCTTAGAAGCGGTTTACAAACTGTTAACATCCAAAGTAAAAGCAGAGAAAGAACTTAAGGACGGGCATGAATTTAAGACGCACTGGGGTAAGGGTATAGCGGTGTATACTAAAAATGACGCCGTAATGGACTTGGCAATCAAAAATGGTTATGCGCTGGTAGTTCGCAAAGATCCACAGCAAGGATATATTAGAATAACTGGTTCAAATAATCACAAGGTAGATTTTACAAAGGCATATGAAGTTATTGCGAAAAAAGATAATGTCGGTAACTGGTTTTTACATTCATCAAAAGTGCTTTTGAGAAATGGATCAACCAGGAACCCTAATATGAAGCCAACAAAAATGACAATTGAAGAAGTAATAGAGATTTTGAAGAAATCTTGAAAATTTTCGTCAGGATGTTCAAAAAAACGAAATGGTTAGCAAAAGAAGCACAGTTAAGAATTAAATATATGACTACCTCTGATTGTCTTTTTTGCAAAATTGTAAAAGGCGAGATTAAAAGTGAATTTTTAAAAGAAAGTGATAAAGTTGTGACAGTTGCTGATATTAACCCGGTTGCGGATGTGCACATATTGATTGTTCCTAAAAAACATATCGAAAGTGTCTCAACAATTAGAAAAGAAGATTCAGATTACTTGGTTGATATGTTTGCAATCGCAAGCAGCTTGGCAAAAGAAAAAAAGCTCGATGCATACAGGTTGAGTTTTAATGCCGGATCATATCAGCATGTCGGACACTTACATATGCATTTACTCGCTGGGAGCAAAATTCAATGGTCGAAACTCTGAATAATTTTAAATTTGAAATTGCTTGCTTTGAGCGAGTTTTCTGTCGAAAAGTAAATTTGAAATTGAGGATGGGGGTGTTTAAAAATAAATCAGCCTTGCTTTTTCAATCTGATATTTTTCTTAAATTAGATGATTGTAAAGTAAGGAAGTTTAGTTAAAAATGGCGACTAAGGTAATTGCGCAACCTGGAGAATCAATTGATTCTTTAATCCGTAAATTTAATAAGAAGGTGCAAAACGAAGGTATTCTAGCAGAGATTAAAAAGAGGGAGCATTATTTGAAACCTTCTTTGCGTAAACAACAAAAGATTCAGATTGCACGCAAGAAATATATAAGAAGCAAATTTTAAATCCGAATTAATCATGGCAAATATTTTAGACAAAATTAATCAGGATTTAATAGATGCTCAAAAGAGTAAGGATACTGTTATGGTTTCTACTTTAAGGCTTCTTCTTGCTGACGTTAAAAATGCTCAGATTGAAAAAGGTTCAGAGTTAACCGATGAAGAGATAATTAACCAAATTCAAAGAGGCGCAAAGAAACGCAAAGAATCGATAGATGCCTACCAAAAAGCAAATAGGAGCGATCTTGTAGATAAGGAAACACGGGAACTTGGTGTTTTGCAAAAATATTTACCCAAGCAGTTAAGTCAAGATGAGATTGGCAAAATTGTTGATGAAATTATTTCTGAAACGGGTGCAAGAAGCCCAGGTGATATAGGAAAAGTAATTGGGCAAGTTATGGCAAAACTTAGGGGGAGAGCGGATGGGTCAATGGTTTCTGAAATTGTGAAAAGCAAACTATCATCTTAGTTGATCCTGGATATTTTTTTAAATTAATCGAGTAAATACATGATTACTGTGCTAATCCACACAGATACCCGTTACCCTGTAAATCGAAAAATAATACGCAAAGCAGTCGAAGATACCTTTAAAAAGCATAAAGTGGAAAATTTAGACTCGGAGGTTTCGGTGGCAGTCGTCGGGTCGCGCAAGATGAAGGGACTTTCCCAAAAATATTTAAACGAAACATCCAATCATCAAATTCTGACATTTGTTTTAACAGAATCTGTTAGTAAGGAACAATTACAACGAACTGAAAGACCGGGTTTTGTAAATTCACCAGATGGGATTTTAAGGCTAGGAGATGTGGTTCTTTGCTGGCCGCAGGTTTTAGAAGAAGCAAGTTATAATGATATTATGGTTGATGATGAAGTTTACGCGTTAGTTTGTCATGGAGTCGGGCATCTATTGGGATATTCACACAATGAATAATGACAGTTTTGTATAGAGCTTATCGTCCGCAGAAATTTTCTGATCTGGTTGGGCAAGAAGCAGTTGCTTTGACAATACTCTCACAGCTTGAAAGTGGTAAATTCTCGCATGCGTATTTATTTTATGGGCCTAAAGGAACCGGCAAAACGTCAACAGCTCGAATTTTGGCAAAAGCAGTTAATTGTGAGGGTCTAGGGTCTAGTAAGTTAGGGTCAAGAAGAAAAATACTAAACGCTAAACCCTATACCCTAAACGCTAATTTTGGCGAGCCCTGCAACAAGTGTGCAGCATGCCTTGCAATTGCAAAGGGCTCTTATCTTGATGTATTGGAAATCGATGCGGCTTCTAACAGAGGAATAGATGAAGTCCGTGATTTGCGCGAAAAAATAAAGCTTTCGCCAATTAACGGCCGCTTCAAAATCTACATTATCGACGAAGCACATATGCTCACAACTGAAGCGTTTAATGCTCTCTTAAAAACACTTGAAGAGCCGCCAGCTCATGTCATTTTCATTTTGTGTACGACGGAAGTTGGCAAACTGCCGGCAACAATTGTTTCTCGTCTACAGAAATTTCACTTTGTGAGAGCAGGTAAAAAAGATCTAGTAAAAGTAATTGAAAAAATTGCAAAAAGTGAAAATATAAAAATAGAAATTGATGCTGCAGCAGCCATTGCTGAGTTTGCCGACGGCTCTTATCGTGATGCAATATCAATTTTTGACCAACTCTCAACTCAGACGATGATTAACACAAGTGATGTTTTCAGAGTTAGTCGAGTTGGTGGCTGGAACCAGCTTAGTACGTTTGTTGAGCATTTAGCCAAAAAGGATCTGAAAGAAGCAATTTTAACGATCGAAAAAATTTCTAATGACGGGCTGGATATTTCTTATTTTGCAAAGCAGATAGTGTTATTGGTGGAAAAACTATTATTTATTAAAATTGGGATTTTAAATAACGCATTTGAAGACTACAGTCGTGAACAAGTCCAAGAATTGCAAATATTATCTGAAAAATTTAATATTTTAAGCTTGCAGAATTTAATGAAACTTTTCTTGATTGCCGAAAGCGAAGTAAAGTTATACCCTTTGCCCCAAATCCCTTTAGTACTGGCAGTTTGCAAGTATATCCCCCCGAATGAAGAAGACATTGCGAAAGTTTATAATAAGAAAGTACATGGACAAATTGAAAATGACATGCAAGGTGATGCGGCTGCATCGCCAAATATTGAAATCGGCACTGATCACAAACAGAAAAGACAAACTAATCCTAAAAGAAGCCCTATTGCGACTTCATTAAAAGGGGGAAAGAAAAATTTACTCTCACTTAAAAAAATAGATTCCCACGGGCATAGCCCGCGGTCCTCTCTTTCTTCGCCACGTCAAACGTGGCATGACAAGTCTGACTTGTCGCTTCGTGGTGATAAAGCAAAAGCTTCACCCACGGCTAGAAGCCATGGTCCTCGCTTGCTCGAAATAGAAAAGAATTGGGAGAAGTTCTTAGGCAAAGTAAAGTCCAATAATGTTCATGTTGTTGCTTTACTTCGTTCATCTCGTCCAATTGATTTTGATGGGGTTAATTTGACTATGGAAGTATTTTACCGATTTCATAAAGAAAAACTGGAAGAACCTAAAATTATTAGGATGCTGGATAATATTATGCAAGAAATAATTTCCAATCCCATAAAGTTTAAATTTGTTTTGGCGTTGAGGGGAAAAACTCCTCCGCAAGCAGTGAAGGCGAGCAATGTTATGGATATTGACACGCAAGATATGGCCAAAATGGCTCAGGAAATTTTTTCTAAATGAAGCATATTATTCTGGTGGTTTTAGTGTCATTAATTCTTGCAGGGTGCTTGCCAAGTATACAAAGAGAAAAAGGACCCGATGCCACTGGCGAATTTATTAAGGGTCAAGTAGTAAGAGGGTTCCCCGGTTTGCCCCTTTATCCTAAGTCTCAAGTGATTGAAACTTACGGTTCGATTGAGGGATATGGCGGCTCATTTGTTTCCAAAGATAAACTTAGTAAGGTTGTAAATTTTTATGGTCCAACATTAGGACAACTTGGATGGGAGACAGTATTAAGAAAGAAATCAGAGAGCTATTACGTTTACGAAATAAAAAACGATAATTTTATAGGAGAGGTCATAATAAATATCGCTTCGGATAATAAGCAGACAGCAATAACCGTAGCACTTGAGCCAAGGTGATAGTTGACTAATCAATAGTTGACTAATCCAGTTACTCTTGCTAGCATAGATTTATCGTCATGCGACGCGAGATTATTCTGCCTTTCTTCTTAGCTTTTTTAGCATCTCTTACAATTTATTCTTTATGTAGCGCCGGTTTAGTTTTTGCTCAGACTGGAGAGACAGTTCAAGACCGGCTTGAGAATGTTCGCGAAAATCGGCTTGAGATATTAGGAAGGCAAAAGCAAAAGCGGGAGAATATTCGGGAAAATGTACAAGAGACGCGACAAGATATTCGTGAGAAAGTCGCCACTAAGCAGGCAGAACTTCGCGCTAAAGTTGTTGAGAGAATAAAGAACGTTTTTTCTAAAATTTTGAGGAGACTCAATGCGGCTCTGGTAAGACTCGATAAGATTGCTCAAAGAGTAGCAACTCGAATTGATAAACTTAAAGCACGGGGTGTTGACACTTCGGCTGCTGAAGCAGCACTTCTAAATGCAGAGGGCAAGGGATCGGCAGCAGCTGTTTCTATCGAAAACGCTCAAGTGCAGATTGAGGTGATTGACCCGACTTCATCAACGGTTCGAGATGCTGTTCATGCAGCAAGAGCCGCTGTCGGTGGAGCAAAGGATGCTCTTAAGGCTTATCACAAAGCGCTTGTTTTGGCGATCAGAGAACTCAAGTCAGCTCACGATTTAAGGGAGGGGACAGAAAGTGCAGAATAAAATATTAAACATTAAATATCAAAAATCAAATATACAAAGCGGGTTTTCGTCATTATTTGTAGTGATTGTCGTAGTTGTAGTGATTTTGGGGATAGTTGCACTATTTGCAGTAAGTAAAATAAAATACGATGTGAACCCACAGCCAGAAATGCAGCAGGTTGAAGTTGACGAGCAAGTTAAAACTTTACAGTCATTAAGTAATTCCGACGAAATTGAGGCTATTGATCAGGATATCAATGCGACCGATCTTGATAGTATTGATCAAGATCTAGGAGAGGTCAACAGCGATATAGAAAGCCTCTAATTTAGAAAGTCTAAATTTATCCCCCCAATTTTGCCCCGTTGACAGTTTTTAAAAAAAGCAGTAAAAAGAAAACGAAATTTAAAACGAGTTTCAGAATACACAATCTTTGTATTGGTTGTTCTAGTAAGCAAAACTCCGTATCCTAAGAATTTAAAAAAAGCTTTGTGAAACTAAAATTTAACAAAACGCCATTGCCTTTAAAAACCAATACAAATTGGAGAGCGGTTTGGTATTGTGTCCTTCTATGGCTAGTTACTTTTTTGGTTGCCGGAATTGTAATTATCCCGTGGTTTTATTTAGCAGTTGCAATAATTGTATTTCTTACGACAGTTTATTACTTTAAAATTTTTAATCCGTTTATTAGAAAAAGAGGTCGAAGAAATAAAAATGATCGGGATAATATCTTAATTTTTGCCCTTATCTCGGCTTTGATCTGGTTTGTAATATTGGCACTTTTGAATTTAGCAGAGATTGCGCACTTTTACTACTTCGATTTCATGTTTTATTTTTCGGATTTTCGAAACTGGTACCTTTTGGCACTTGTGCTTTTGGTACCCGTTGTTTATGGCCTGATTTTGGAAAATGCCAAGTATATGAAGCAAAAACGCAAGAAAACTAATGCCCTTAAGCCTTTGTCATCCGCTAAAATTGTGTGGTAAGCTTTAAAATACCATGCGAGATTTAGCAGGGCAAAATTATTCTCAAGCAAGAATTACAATTTCGCGATCATTTTTAAGAATTGCTTTACTTTTAGCCGTAGTGCTTGTTGTTTTGTTTGTCGTAAAATTAGCCGTTTCTTCGGGTGGAGTTGGCGGAAGCAGTATTGAATTAAGAGATGCGCCGAAGGGTTTAATTCCAGTATCTGTATCAGGAGTTGAAATATCAAGTGAGGATGCAATTAACTTAACGATTGAAAGTGCCACTTTTCAAAATGTTGGTGATGTTGGGGGAACTGCTTCAGCAAGTAGAAAATATGGAGACGGATCGTATTCATTAACCGTCAGCGCAAATTTGCCGGGCCCTAAAGGAAATCCTTATCAAGTTTGGATCGTTGGTGATGGTGAGGTTGTACTTGCAGGGAAGATGAATGGTTCGGGAAACAGCTGGAGTTTAGTTTTTAATGACAAAGACAAAAATTTTTCCAAGATGAATGAGATTTGGATAACCCGAGAGATAACTGAAATTGATAATAAACCTGAAAAGCATATCTTGGAAGGAACGTTTTAAATTTACGATTTTCAATTTTCAATTTTTAATCAAATATTGAAAATTTTAATTTTGGTAAGAAAATATTTTTGAAAAGATATTTTGAAACATTTAAAATTCATTTCAAATTTAAAATTGAGAATTAAAAATTAAGTTATGCGAGTAGTCATGGTTTTTGGGGCGTTTGATGGCTTGCACCCGGGTCACTTGGATTTTTTCAGGCAGGCTAAAGAATATGGAGACACATTGGTGGTTTCTGTTGGAACGGACAAAAATGTTGAGAAGATAAAAGGCAAAAAGCCGTTGTTTATTCAAGACGAGAGGTTAGATTTGGTTCGTGAGTGTGCTCTAGTTGATGAGGCAGTAATTGGAGCAGAGTCCGAATTTTATGACCATATAAAAAGTTTTAAACCGGATGTAATTTGTCTAGGTTATGATCAGTGGGCAAAAGAGGATGAGGTAAGAGGTGAACTTGATAAAGTCGGGCTCAAATCGACCGTAATTAAAAGGTTAAAGGCTTATGAGCCACTGAGGGCTAAATCGACAATTGCTAAAAAAAGTTCTGTAGACTTTTAAGCTTTTGGGGCTATAGTTGCGGTACGTTGATATATAGAGTCTGGGTACTGGTACCATCCGCGTATGTTGCCGAGAAGACGACTGTGTAGTTTCCTACAGTATTAGGGATCCACTCCCAATGGCCTCGCTTTTTACCCAAAAATTCATCTTGCGTAAAGCTCGTTAGTGCTGTACTGCACGCGGCTGAGGGCGTGCAGGATACATTCAGAGTAGGCATCATGCTTTGGGCATCGGGAGGTGCGGTGACATAGAGGATTCCTTTTTTTCCAAGCGTCCAGCTAAGAGGCTGTGTCTGTGAGTTGATGGGTGGCCATTTACCAGGGCCGAAGAAGCTGGCGACCACTAAGATGTCATTAGGGATGTTGACGACTCCATCGGCGTTCATGTCGCAGTTGGAGTTATAGTTTGGATTTGTAGCTGGAGTTCCGAATGACTGGGCGCAGCCGAGAATATCAATTGGAACACTCACAACACCATCATTGTTGATATCCGGGTCGATGAGCCGAAGGGTTGGAGGAGGGGAAACGAGTCGTCTAATGAAACCTGCCTGTAATTTGTAACTGGTGCTTGTTGCTTGTCCAGTTGGCCCGGCCTGGCCGGTGGATGAGTAAAGATTGTAACTGGTGCTTGATGAAAAACCTTTTGACGCCGAATCGCCGGTAAACACTTTATAATTGGTACTCGTCGCCGAGTCTGCAAAAACCACACCGGTCGCAGCTAAAGCTACTCCTAGAAATATTGAGAATGTAAATAATACTTTTTTCATTTTAAAATTCATTGTGCAAATGCCTCTACTGTTAATCTAGAACTATATACTTGGATCGATGATGCGTTATCAGCATAAACTCTAATTTTTATTGTGTGAGTTCCATTTCCTACATTTGCCACAGCATGTGTGCTCAACGTCGAAATTGCAGATCCTCCAGAGGCAAAGGTTGGATAAACCCAAGCTCTAGGCTCAAGTGCTGTTCCATCGACTTCGATCCAAACTATGGCACTCGCGCTAGTAGAAGAGTTTCCGTAAATATACGTAGAGCTCAGTGCTAGTAATTTTGAAGGTACATTAGTAGTTATGTTAATTGTAGATTCAGGAACAGAAACTTGCGTAGCATTGGTAAATGTGAATGCAAACTCTTTTGTCTCTAATATCGGCTTTACTTTTTGGCTGGTTACTGCGGCATCAGCAATATCGCTTGTTCCTACGCATCCGGGGCAATCAAGATCAGTGGAAATTCCAGCTTTTTGGGCGAATGGGACGGAGCCGAATTGGAGGCGGGGTGAAAGGGTTTCGGACTGGACTGTAATTTGAAGGTAAGACGGGTTTGGTAAACTTGAAGGAAGTGCGGTTACTCCACCTAAAAACGTATCATAAAAACCCAAATTATCTGGAGTAATTG
>MFBO01000016.1:0-672 GCA_001774995.1 Candidatus Curtissbacteria bacterium RIFCSPLOWO2_01_FULL_38_11b
AATCTTTTGGGCAAGTTTGTCCTGGGTTAATCCCTTCTTTACCCTGGCATCGATCA
The DNA here is from genome assembly GCA_001774995.1 of Candidatus Curtissbacteria bacterium RIFCSPLOWO2_01_FULL_38_11b. GTDB lineage: Bacteria > Patescibacteriota > Microgenomatia > Curtissbacterales > GWA2-41-24 > MFBO01. Next base: position 57 of record MFBO01000016.1, read on the forward strand.
CGGCTCTAATAACAGCAAACTCTGGTTGCAGACGATCAAATTCGGCTTTAATTTTAGGATCTTTAAGAGATTCTTTTAGAAAATTGTCAAAATCTAAATGCTTTCTATCTTTAGGTTGGATCATAGCATATATGCTATGAGATTTCTTTCATTCTGTCAAGTGCTATTTTTATTTCCTTGGCTGGTGTCTTTTGCGTTTTCTTCTTAAATGCATGCAATAGATAATATTCTCCGCCTTTCATTGTATAGAAAATTCTGGCTGCGATTTTACCGGGGATGCGAAGTTCATATAGCTTGGGTTTAAGCTTCTTTGTATAAGAAGGTTTCAAGAATGGACCACCATTTTTTAAGAGTAAAATTGAGTGAAGGATTTTAGCATAAGTGGTTTCGTCTTGCTCCCTAATAAAATCTTCGACAGGGGACTTGCCCCGCACATTTTGATAGGAATTTACTTTCCAGGCCATAAAGATTTATTCATTTTAGCAGAAACGCATTGCTAATGGAGACCATCACTTTCTAAAAATTTGCTGCGGATTTATTCGAGGTCTTATTAGATTTTGGATGGTAAAAAATTGGGTGTGGGTGGGGTGTTAATTTGCATAGGCTAACGTGGGTA
>MFBO01000016.1:708-6846 GCA_001774995.1 Candidatus Curtissbacteria bacterium RIFCSPLOWO2_01_FULL_38_11b
AGAGTTTGAACGAATTCGTCTAATTTTTCGTTAGAAAAATCAAACTCGTTTGAAATTTTGTCATAAATTTCAAATTTATTTATAATGGGGTTCGTAAGAATGGAAGTGTAATCTGTCCAGATACCATGCGGTACCTAGTGTCAGGTACAGAATTGGGCCTGATAAATTAGTAATTAAATCATGGGAATATTTTCAGCCTGCCAGAAGCCATTTTTTTTTCTCCGATTAAGGGTCTGTCTGATCTTGTTTTTAATAGGACTTTTAATTCCCACAGCAGTTATTGCTCACGGCGATAACCAATACCCTAATCCTACTGGTGGAGAGATTAATAAAGCACTTGAAGTACTTACAACTGGCAGAATTTTACCTGGTAGCCCTTTGTATTTTTTAATTACATTTAAGGAATTTTTCTCAAGATTATTTCAACCTTCAGCTGCACAAAGAGCGGAGTTTGATTTTATTCTTGCCGGTAAGCGTCTAAAAGAGGCTCATTTAACCTTTGAAAAAGGTAAAGATAAAATAGCTTCAGATAATCTAATAAAGTATCAAAAAAGACTAACTATAATGTTAAGACAACTTGAAAAAGCCAGGTCCCAAAATCAGGATATTACAAAACAAATTAACAAAATTTCAGACGATTTTGCCTATCATCAAACATTACTCTTGGCAATTAGTTCAAGAAATGATGACATGAGTGGAAATGTAGATTTTGCGATTAACGGGTTTTTAGATGCACTAGAAGAAGTTGACAAAATTGATCCCGGAATCAAGGACAGATATAAAATCTTTAAGACTATTAAAAATGACGAATCAAATCCGATAATTGAACCAGAGTTTTCACCGATTATTTCTAATTTCCCCGAAGTATCCACACCATCTGCAAAACCCAGAAGAATTATTTATTAGGGTATAGGGTATAGAGTTAAGGGTATAGAAGACTAGACTAAGAAAGGAATGAGGAGTAAGGCGACGATATTTATAATCTTGACCATAGGGTTAAGCAGGACCTGCAGTATCTTTTAGATAATGAAATGCTACAAAACAACGATTATTGTAGCGATGAAATTATATCAGCAGGTCGTCCCGCAGTGCGGGATGCTCCTCTGATATATCAGAGCCATTTTATGGCTGCTGATATCGCAAGGACACGGTGTTATACCAAGAATGGAATAAGCAATAATGCAATTATGTTAATAATTTTGATCATTGGGTTTATCGCTGGTCCTGCCGTGTCTTTATAAGGATCGCCAACAGTATCCCCAGTTATTGCTGCTTTGTGGGCATCAGAACCTTTGCCACCGAATTGACCTGATTCTATATACTTTTTAGCATTATCCCAAGCAGCTCCACCTGTGGTCATGGAAATTGCTACAAAGACGCCCGAGACAATTGAACCAATTAAAAGTCCGCCAAGAGCTTTTGTACCAAGAATAATTCCAACTATTATTGGTGCCAACAGAGGAATTAAAGCAGGCTTTATCATTAACTTGAGAGCTTGTTTTGTGACGATATCAACTGCTTTTTCATATTGAGGTTTACTTTTACCACTTAACAAGCCTGGAATCTCTTTAAATTGACGTCTGACTTCTTCAACAACAGCACCTCCAGCAATTTGGACAGCTTCAAGCGCATATGAAGCAAATAAAAATGGCAATGACGCTCCAATAAAAAGCCCAACCAACACTTTGGGATCAGATAGAGTAAATTCAACTGCGGCGCCGAATGAAGCCAGTTCTTGAGAATAAGCTGCAAATAAAACTAAAGAAGCCAGAGCAGCTGAGGCAATTGCATAGCCTTTGGTTATTGCCTTGGTTGTGTTACCTACAGCGTCAAGATGATCCGTTATATCTCTAACCTCTGGGGGTAAATTAGCCATTTCGGCTATTCCACCGGCATTATCGGTTATCGGACCATAAGCATCGATTGCAACAATAATACCAGTTAAAGAAAGTAAGGAAACTGCAGCAATGGCAATCCCATAGAGTCCCGCAAGAGAATAGGCTGCAAGAATCCCCACACAAATAATAATAATAGGCCAAAAAGTGGATCTTAGTGAAATAGCTAGTCCCGCAATGATGTTTGTTGCGTGACCAGTTTGTGAAGCCCTAGCAATTTGCTTAACTGGGCCAAACTTGGTTGCTGTGTAGTATTCGGTAACTAAGACAATTAATAGAGTAACAATGATTCCAACTATTGATGCGATGTAAATATTTAAAGGGTCAAGTATGCCATTAGTATTCATAAAAAGATATGTTGCTGGATAAAAACCTAATGCAGATAATACGGAAGCAACAATTAATCCAACGTAGAGCGCCCCCATTATACTTTTGTTTTTCCCAAGTCTTACAAAAAACATCGCTATTAAAGTGGCAATTATGGCAAAAGCACCCAGGGTGATAGGGTAAAGAATAGCTCCCAAGAAATTTGGAAATATCAGTGAGCCAAGTAGCATTGCAGCGATCATTGTTACTGCGTAGGTTTCAAATAAATCAGCTGCCATTCCGGCGCAATCCCCGACATTATCCCCGACATTATCGGCAATAGTTGCCGGATTTCTGGGATCATCCTCGGGAATACCTATCTCCGTTTTACCAACCAGATCTGCTCCTACGTCTGCCCCTTTGGTGTAAATCCCACCTCCAAGGCGTGCAAAAATTGAAATTAAAGATCCCCCGAATCCAAGCCCTATTAGCCCTTGAATATTTCCAGTTGCCCCAAAGTAGCCAGCAACAGAAAGAAGTGCTAAACCAACCACTAAAAGACCGGTAACCGATCCCCCTGCAAAGGCAACAGAAAGTGCTTTTTTTAAACTTTTGGTTGCCGCTTGAGCAGTTCTTACATTTGCTCTAACTGATATGTTCATACCGATAAAGCCAGAGGCCGCTGAAGCGATAGCACCAATTAAAAAACCAATTGCAGTTTGAAGGGAAAGAAAAAACGAGATCGTAACAAATATTATAAAAGCAACTATTGCAATTATTGAATACTGTCTTGAAAGATACGCAGATGCTCCAAGGGCAATTGCGTCGGCAATTGAGCGCATTTTTGGCGATCCGGCATCTTGTGATACGATTCTAAACGACGTAATTACTCCAAATAAAATTGCAGCGACGGATGCTGCTAGAGCAAACGGCAGGCCAAATGAAATGTCGATATTAATAAAATTCATAAGATTATAATTTACTTGATGCTTGAATTATATCAGCAAGTCGCTGAGTCAGACTTGAATTATTGCAAACTTTAGCTTTCGATTGCAACCTGTTTCAGAAGTACGCAGGATTAATTGGCAGATTGGGGGATAGGAAATAGTCTCGATTTTTTTAATACCTCTGACGTACCTTTGTGTGTCTTTTTTTCTTTAGGTAGAGCTCGCTTGAGAGCAACTTTTAATACTTCATCCATATGCTCAGCCAGTATAAATTGCAAGTCGCGCCTAATATTTTTAGGTATATCTTCTAAATCCTTACTGTTTGCCTTTGGTAAAATGATCGTGGAAAGACCTGCCCTGTGAGCTGCTAATACTTTATCTTTAACTCCTCCAATTTCAAGTACTCTTCCGCGCAAAGTCACTTCCCCGGTCATCCCAACTTCTTTTCTGACCGGGATTTTGACTAGGGCAGAAACTAAAGCTGTGGTCATGGCAATACCGGCTGAAGGTCCTTCCTTGGGAACAGCTCCTTCCGGTACGTGAATATGGACATCGGTCTTTTGCAGAAGAATTTCTGGTAGTCCCAAAACTTTAATTCGAGATTTCACGTATGAAAGTGCAGCTTGTGCCGATTCTTTCATGACATCGCCCAGTTGCCCTGTTAGTATGAGATTTCCTTTGCCCGGCATTAAAGTGACTTCAACAAAAAGTATCTCGCCACCCGCAGATGTAACTGAAAGACCAGTAGACATACCTATTTCATCTTTTGTTTCTGCGATCGCTTTTGTAAATTTGTATGGTCCGAGGTAAGCATGAATTTGCCTGGGTGTAATTTTAACTTTTTTGTGTTTAATGTTAGATGCAAATTTTTTGGCAACTTTTCTGAGGATAGCGGCTATTTCCCGTTCTAGTTCGCGCACTCCGGCTTCCCTAGTATAGCGAGCTATAATTTCTTTAACTGAAGCGTCTGATATTTCAACTCGATCCTTATTAAGACCGTGGGATTTGAGTTGCTTGGGAATCAAGAACTTTTTAGCTATATGAAATTTTTCTTCTTCTGTGTAGCCTGAAAAGTTAATTACTTCCAGACGATCGCGAAGTGCAGGAGGGATTGTATCCACAACATTTCCTGTTGTTATAAACATGACATCTGACAAATCATATGCAACTTCTAAATAGTGATCTGAAAACGAATTATTCTGTTCTGGATCTAGCGCTTCAAGAAGGGCGGAAGAAGGATCACCTCTGAAATCAACTCCGATTTTATCAATTTCATCAAGCATAAAAACTGGGTTTTTGCTTTGTGCATTTTTTATACCCTGGATTATCCTCCCTGGAAGTGCTCCAACATACGTTCTCCTGTGGCCTCTAATTTCTGCTTCATCATGAATTCCACCTAATGAAACTCTGACGAATTTTCGATCCAAGGCCCTGGCAATAGACTTTCCGATTGAAGTCTTTCCAACTCCAGGTGGACCGTTGAAACATAGAATCGGTCCGCGGATTTTCCCAACCAGTTTGTGTACCGCAAGATATTCTATAATACGTTCTTTAACTTTAGGTAAACCATAATGATCCTCATCTAAAACTTTGGCAGCTTCTTCAACGTCGGTTGCCGATTTTTTATCAGTTACATTCCAAGGCAGGTCCACTAACCATTCAAGATAAGTTCTGATGTATGAAGATTCCGGATTATAAGATGACATTTTTGCGAGTCTGGATAGTTCCCGATCTGCTTTTACCCTTACTTCCTCGGGCATGAGCGCATCTTTTATCTTTTTTCTAAATTCGGCTATTTCTCTTGTATCATCATCTTCTCCTAATTCTTTTTCAATTGATTTCATCTTCTCTCTTAAAATTGCTTCTTTGGTGACTTTACCGACTCTTTCCTGGGTTTCGGTATCAATTTTTGAGGAAATTTCCAATATTCTTATTTCTCGAGTCAAAAGATCGGAAAGCCGCTGTAGTCTGGCTTTAGTGTCAACCATTTCCAATATTTGCTGCTTATCATTGGTTTTAAGGTCAATTGATGCTGCAATTATATTGACAAGTTGATTAGGGTCATCTGTTGAAAAGATATGAATTGAGGATTCGAGTGTTAATACACCACCTAGTTCTCCGTATTTTTTGATTTTTGCTAAGGTGTTTCTGAACAGGGCTTCGACCTCATCTGTTTTTTGCGATAATTCCGGAATTTCTTCAACCTTTACGGCTAAATAAGGGTCGATCTGAGTAAACTCTTTTAAGTAAACCCGGCTTAGGCCTTCTACGGCCAAATTATATTCGTTATCTACTTTCCAAAGACGCCTGATTAAACCAACGGTCCCTACAGAATAAATATCGTTGGGTGCCGGGTTTTCTATTCTGGGGTTTTTTTGGGAAACAAAAACTGCCAAGCGATCTGCAGACCAGGAAGTATCCAAGCCAAGTTTAACTTTTGGCCTACCAACTGTGATCGGAACCATTGAAGATGGGAAAACTACAGTGTCACGAAGGGGAACGATTGACAATTCGTTTTTGATTTTAGGTTTTTGTTGTTCCAAAAATACAGCCATATTTAATACCCCATTAATCTTGAGGCCTCTATTACTTATATTCTAACAGTTTTTGTGACGTTTGACGTCACTTCAACTATCTGAGTTTTTCAATCGAGTTCGACTCGATTAATTAAGTCAGACTTGATTAGCAGATAGGATAGCATGAGTGCTAAGTTGTGTCAAGCCCCGCCCAGCGGGGCGCAGGCATTGAATATATCGAAGAGTCAACCCTACGTAAAGTCGAAAGGTTAGGAGCTATTCTGTGCTTGATATTCTTGTTTTGAGCGTTTTTACAAATAGCACCATTCCTACAAAAATTGCGACCACCGCTAAAACTTGGGCGATTTTGATTGGCCCGATGGTTGCTGTATCAATTCGCCAGAATTCGACTATAAAGCGACCCACAGAGTACAAAATCAAATAAAGGGCAAAGACTTGGCCACGAATTTTTAA
>MFBO01000016.1:6885-7479 GCA_001774995.1 Candidatus Curtissbacteria bacterium RIFCSPLOWO2_01_FULL_38_11b
GACCGAAGCCTTCTTGGTTTATATAATTGCCAATCCTGCCTAAGGATTGGCCAAGAAGTAGTGAAGGGGCGACAATGTCTAAAACCACCAAAAAGTTTAGTTTTTTAACTCTGGCAAAAATATAAAAACCTAACATTAATCCTGCAATTGCTCCCCATATACCAAGTCCCCCATTTTGAATAAACAATATTGAGATAGGGTCTTGACTGTATTTCGTCCAATAATCCAAAACGTGATAAAGCCTTGCACCGATTATTGATAAGACAAGAGGTAAAATAAGAAGCGGGTCATCAAAAAATTTTGGGGAGATTTTTAGGCCCGCACCCCGCCTTGCGGGGGAAGACCGCAAGCTTTGCTTATAAAGACGCGCTCTATTTTTGGCCAAGATGTATCCAGCATAAATTGCCAGGGCTATAATTATCCCGTAGAAATGGATTGTAAGGGGCCCTAAGTTAATTTCTTTGGGGATCATATGGTAAATTGTAAGACTTGTCTACTATCGCGTAAAGTGGAATGATTAAGGTGTGAAGAAGATTTTAAATCTGGGATTTGCGTGGCCTTTGGTTTTGGTGGGAGTGGCGGTGATTTTTATCG
>MFBO01000016.1:7492-10908 GCA_001774995.1 Candidatus Curtissbacteria bacterium RIFCSPLOWO2_01_FULL_38_11b
CATCCCCTGACGCTAGCCGTGAACCGAATGGTTCTGCGGAAACAGCAAATTGGAAGGTATATCGAAACGAAGAGTATCGATTCGAAGTAAAGTATCCACCAAGCTGGACATTTCGATTAGCCTCTCAAGCCTTTGTTCCACCTCGTCAGGACAATTTTGTTTTGCAAAATAGCAATAATGCTGAACAATGGATCAGTATTTTAATAAATAAAGATCCTCAAATTTCCAATCAAGGGTTTTCTGATGTTCCTGTATCAGGCAAATTCATTGGAGGATTGGCTGCAAAAGTATATCAGATTCCGCATCCAGGTGAAGATGTCGCAGTAGGCAAATTAGGAAAATACATTGGCTTGTGGGTAGAAAAAGGTAACAAAATTTACGCTCTCATCTTCTATAATACAGAAATCGTTGGCGGAGTTTATGACCAAATCCTCTCAACCTTCAGATTCGAGTAAACTCTCACTACAAGCAAATTCCTCGATTAATCCCGGTAAATTCAGGCTAAATATATTGACAAAACTACTGAATCTACTGTATGCTGTATACATAACATGAAGCGTACTCAGTTTTATATTCCAGAAGGACTTTATCATCAACTTGAAATTGAGGCCAAAGCAGAAAAAAGAGCCATCGCTGATTTAGTACGCGAGCTTTTAAATTCGGCCCTAAAACAAAGAAAAAAACCCAGGAAAAATATTTTTGCAGACTTTGCCAAAATGGCAGGGATAGGGCCAAAGAATCTATCCGTAAATTACAAACAATTCCTCTTTGAGACTAAGTTGAAATAATGCAAGTTTTTGTTGACGCTTCTGCATATATTTCTGCCTTAAACAAAAACGACAGTAACTACAAAAAAGCAATTGAAATTTCTGACAGGCTATTTTCCCAAGGTGCAGAATTTATCACTTCAAACATAGTTATTTATGAGGTTTATACAATACTTGCTGCCAAAGTAGACAAATTGTTAGCTATAAAATTCAAGAGCAAAATTGATCTAGAAGGAGTCCCTGTAATTTATGTTGATGGGCAAATTGACAGCGAGGCTTGGAAGATTTTTGAAAAAGAGCGGTCCAAAAACGTCGGTTTTTTTGATTGTACCAGTTTTGCGATCATGAAACTTTATGAGATTTCTGCTGTTTTTTCTTTCGATTCTGATTACCACAAGTTTTGCAAAAAAGAAGGATTTGCATTTAACACTATTCTTCTTGGTTAACTACATCACGATCCATTTTTAATTTGTCCCTTACTCTACTATACTGAAGTTAGTGAAGGAAAAATCTGCCCAACTAGGATTTGTGTTGCCTTTGGTTTTGGTGATTGTGACGGTGCTTGTCGTTTTTGTATTACCCTTACCAATTTATCACGGTAATATTTACTGCAAGGTTGGTGTGCCTTGTCCTCAAGATTATTGGGCATTTGAAAAACCGCTATTTTGGTATCTTATTTTGCCTAGATTATCTAACGAATGGAAATACAATCTCGGACCAAACGCAGGAGGAGGAGCTACAGAAAATAATACACCTGCCCCATCGCCCGATGAAACAGCAAATTGGAAAACATATACTTCGCCAAACCGAACTTTCCTCCTTAAATACCCTCCTCAACTTTATGAAACCAAAAAATACATAGCTAACCTTCCTGTTGATTGGAAAGATGAAGGGGTTATGTCCACCAGTAAAGTTTGGAACGATTTTAGATCAGCCGATGACTACAGATTGGAATTTTCTACAAGGGCAAAAAAACAAACGGAAACATTAGAAGAATTTGTACAAAGAACCGTAAAAGAACAAAGTGGCGAGTTTTTTAACCCAGACAACCTTGCTAATGCCAAAAAGAAATCAATCGAGGTCAATGGAAAAGCCTCCCTCATGTATCAAGGAAGTCTGGGCCCAGCCGTCGAGCACGTTGAGGTTTTCATTCCTCATAATAATGTCGAAGTAACTGTAATTGAGCTTTGGAGCAATAATCCACCACCATCTTCCCTCCAGCAAAAAATTCTAGACCAAATCCTCTCAACCTTCAGATTCGAGTGAACCCTCACTACAAGCAGATTCGACTACCATTGCAAGCCCTTCGATAAACTCAGGACCGGGCAAATTCCTCGATTGATTCAAAATTTGCGAATTTCAGCCACAATTCCATCACAAATTTCGCAATTGCTCAAATTGTGATGTACATTTTTCTGCTTTCTCGATTAGGCCAGTTGAACATTGCTGGGAAAGTTTAATTGGGTCATGGGCTAACAATTGTAGGTAACATTGCTTATTTAAGTTTTTGATTTAGGAGGGAGCTTTTTGTGTTGAATCAAAATCAAGATGGTTGAAATAATTAATATAGCTAGAGCTGAAATAATTGTATTGAAAGCGAGCCGGTTGGTAAAATCCACAAAAAATTGCTGAGGAAATAATTTTAATAAGTTGGAGTCTTGACTTAAAAGCCAGTAGTCATTTCTGAAGGTTAAATAATGGAAGTTTATAAAAATGAAGGAAAAATTTAATTTAGATGAAAGATACAAAACGAAAATTATGACCAGTGTTGCAAGTGAAGATAGTTGATATGTTTTAAATAAGGTCTTTAGCTGTTTTTTAATAATTAAGAAAAGTGTTGTTACCAACAAAACTATCGAGAAAAAAACCATTAGAGTATTAGTTAACAGGATCAAATTTTTAACATCAGCAAGGTGCGATATTTCTTTTTGGGTATAAAAATCCTTATCAAGAGTTTGGGCGCAGCAGAAATATTTAATAAGATTGGTACTTTGAGTATCGACTGCTTGTCGACTAGCAAATTGTTGATAAATGTTCAGTCTTGCAAACTCGCTTTTATAAAAATTGTGGTTAAAAACAAGATATCGATAATTTAGGAGAATTAAGGTTGGTGTAAGAAATATTATGATGAAATAGGAGATAATTTTCACAAGATTCAATCTAGGAATTTGGAGCTGAAATAATGCTTTTGGCATTTATTTTCTTCTAGCTTCTTCCCCTTTTCTCCAGAGCCATCTAAAAAGTGCAATTAAGACTGCAACTATCATGATCCAGGTTATAAACCAGAGAATACCCATAAGCCAAGCTGCTCCTTGATTATTGCCTGCGAACCACATCATGGGATGAGACGACCATGGATTTGTTCCCTGATAAAATTGCTGGGGAGCTTGCTGATAACCTTGCGGTGGTACGTTAGGATTCATTTTTTTATCACCTCCTACATAAACTTAAAGACCATTTACATTCTAGACCCTCTTTTTGATAAAATCCAACAAAGATGGTTAAGATTTATATCAGCAGGTCGCCTTGCGAGACTAAAGTCCTCGCAATGGCGCTCCTCTGATATATATTTTTACTAAAATTATGAAAATTTATACAAAAACTGGAGACCAGGGTACTACTTCGCTTTTCGGGGGAAGGAGAGTTGAT
>MFBO01000016.1:11003-11188 GCA_001774995.1 Candidatus Curtissbacteria bacterium RIFCSPLOWO2_01_FULL_38_11b
AAAGCGAAAACTGCTGAGAGTCCAGGCCGAGCTTTTCGTTTTAGGATCAGATCTAGCAACACCCTTGGAGTCAAGGTCGAAAGTCAAAGCGCCAAGAGTAAAGAAATCGTATATAACCAGACTTGAGAAGGAAATTGATACGTGGGATAAAAGTTTAGTTCCTCTAAAAAAATTCATTCTACCCG
>MFBO01000017.1 GCA_001774995.1 Candidatus Curtissbacteria bacterium RIFCSPLOWO2_01_FULL_38_11b
GATTTTACCACAAATCACTATTGATTTAAAAGAATCTTATCCCAAGGGCACGATATGCTTTTGAGCAAAGTAATTAATTCCTCCGCTTGCTACTACATGGCCTATGTCTACTGATTGGCCAAAGACGATTTTAATATTTCCCTTTGAGTCAGGAATCGATCTTAGTGGAACCAGTTGTACATGGCGATCTCTATCATGAACCTTTCCTAAAAACCCATTGGCTTTTCTCTCTGGAAAATCAAAATCATTCGGATCTCTGTGTCTTCCTTGAGGAAACCATAACGATGCTCCACCATCAATTATTCTTTGCACTGCGGTAGGTGAAAGACCTTGATGGTTAATAATTTCTTTACCATCTCTATTATGTTTATTTCTATCAAATTTTGCTATAGAAACAATTTCACAATTAAGCGCACTTGCAGCCAGATTATAAAAAATACCCGTAGCATATCTCTTTCCAAACCATCCTCCAAGCCCTTTCTGCATTATTACAAAAGGCTCTCTTATCTCTTCATCTTCAACATCAACTCTCATGTCATATCCTTGTTTAGCCATTTCTATATACTGAGCGTTATTCCAAAGCGGTCCTCCTCGGGTATGATTTCCAATAAAAACCGTTGAGCCGAATGAAGGAATGAACTGTTGACCATCTACTTCTATTCTTAACTCACTTTCTTTATATATAAAAGGAAGTTCTCTGCTTATAGAAACCCTTCCCCCGTGACAAGCTCTGATTATAAGATTTTTTAATAATTCCCGCCCCTCTAGCGTAATTCCACTTTTTAAAATACGATCGGCAACAAATGCAATCGCGTGCGCCACTAAGGCATTTCTTATTATTAACGGAGGTCTTTGCTCTGGACTAACGGGATTTAATACTTCTTTCATTTAGCGGATTATAGCAGAAAGATAAAGTTATTTGAAAAAAAGTGTCGGGGTGACAGGAATTGGACCTGCTGCTTTCCGGTCCCAAACCGGACGTTCTACCGATGAACTACACCCCGGGTGCCGCGGGAGAGAGTCGAACTCTCACGTCGTTTCCGACAAAGGCTCTTAAGGCCTCCGTGTATACCATTTCACCACCGCGGCTTGCCTCGCCAAACTCGGCGGGCGCTTGTATATTTTACTTCAAATCAGAAGCTTATTCAACCATATGTTAATAATATATTTTCGAAATAATTTAAAAATAATCTAAGCGTTATTGACTTTTTATATAGAAAATGAAATTATAAAATATAACATGGCTAAAGTATTGATAGCAGAAGACGAAAAAGATCTTTTACAAATATATGACCAAGCATTTCAAGATGATGGCTTTGAAACGATAGCTGTCGAAAATGGGAAAGAGGGACTGGCTCGCGCACTGGAAGAACACCCGGATTTAATTTTAGTTGATATACGGATGCCTAAAATGAATGGCATAGAAATGCTTGAAAAGCTTAGAAAAGATCCCTGGGGTAAATCGGTACCAGTCGTTATGTTGACAAATCTAAGCGGGGAGCAGGAAATTACAGATTCAATGCATCTAAAAATCAACCGCTATATTATCAAAGTCGATACAACTCCAATAGAAATTGTTAAAGAGGTAAAAACTATTTTATCCAATATCAAAAATAAACTTGAGCAAAACTTTTCTAATCAATAATACATGGATCAAACCAAATTTATTTATGGAGAGGAGGTTTTATCCCTAAGGATTTGAGAGAATAGTCCAAAAGCTCCTTCATCTCATCTCTTCTGTTACTGCTATTTAGCAAAACTCCTATGATTTTATGTCCTTGATAATCAAGGTATGTCACAAGGCAAAATCCGGCTTCGGACGTATATCCGGTCTTGATGCCTTTGACTCCGGGATAGCTTGCAATAAGATTCGTTTCATTCTCAAGATAAAATTCTTTATGATTCTTGGAGTAGGGAAGTATATAGCTAGAAGTTGATGTAATTTTACTGAACAAGGGGAAATTAACCATAGCAAAACGTGTAATCACCAGCAAATCATAAACTGTGGTATATTGATTTCCATCTCCTTCAAGTCCGCTTGGATTGGTAAAATTCGTACTTATTAAACCTAACGTTTTTGCTTTTTTATTCATGGCTTCTATAAACTCTTCTCTTCCTCCGTCATAATTATTTGCAATTACTTCTGCCGCATCATTGGCAGAATGAAGAATAAGTCCATAAAGTAATTCTTCAAGTGTTAATGTTTCTCCTTCTGATAATCCCATCGTATCTTCTCCCACGAGATCTTCCTTTTTAACTATAAATTTGTCGTCTTTTCTTTTATTTTCAAGCGCAATTATCGCTGTCATTATTTTTGTTAAAGATGCCATAGGAAGTTTTTCTTTTGGATTTTTGGAAAACATTACTTGATTAGTCGAAAGATTATAAACCAATGCAGAAGCAGCAGTAACATCTGGTTTTTTCAAATCACTTTTAATTTCATTTTCAAGATTTGGCTTCCATAAAACCAAAGTAGATACTTGCTGGTTTTTAAAAGAAGTTAAAAAGTCGGGTAGGGGAGAGCGTACAATTTGCAGCTTATTTTGTGAATAGTAAACGAGAATAAATGCTATTAGAATTAGAACCAAACAACTGACTACAAAGACAAAAACTGCAAGTTTCTTCATGAATTTTTATTCTATCAAAACCGCCTGTGTAATTAAAGCTATTTTGGGAGAATAAGTATTTATCTTGAAGGTTAATTAGATTCTTGAGGTATTTCTTCTAGTTTTATTTGCCGAAGCCAGAATACTTGCCTTTCTTAAGGCATCATTTTCTTCTTTTTTAGCTCTTGCATCCTGCCTCTTTTTCGCCTCTTTAAGAAGCACTTCATCGGCTTCCATCTGACACACATCATTCATGCAGACTATTTGAGTATGTTTAACAACCGTTGTCCCAGTCAAAGTTGGGATAGTTTCCTTCCATTTCTTTGCCACACGTTTTTCACTACCACAACGACTGCAGGGTTCATTTAAATACACCTTTCCGGAATTTATGACGATTTTCATAACTAGAAACTTTACCAGCGAATACTTCCAGGACCGTCATTTCTTCGATTGCTTCTGTCTTCTTGCGGCTTTGCTTCTTTTACGACAATATTTCTTCCATCAAGAGTTGTGTCATTGAGTTCCTTCATGGCTTTCTTAGCTTCTTCTTCCGTGGACATTTCAACGAAGCCAAAACCTTTGCCTTGACCTGAATACCTATCTGTAATTACCTTAGCAGATAAAACTTTTCCGATCTTTGAAAAATGTTCCTCAAGCTGTAAGTCTGTAGCACTGTACGAAAGACTGCCGATGAATAATTTATTTGTCATATTTTTTCCTCCTTCCGTAATAAAGATTAGATTAAGGAAATAAAACTGCTTAAGTAAAAAGAAGAGTTGTGAGTAGGGGAAAAGATACGATTTAAAACTATTATCTATTGGTTAGTTATCTTTATCTTGTCCAATCAAAAACTATTCAAAATTAAGCAGATCTATTTCTTCAATCTGCCGAGACTGTAAGTATTATAACAAAAAATAAGAACAAAATCAACTATTTAAGTATCTGCTGTAATAAATTAATATTTTCCGTGGATGAATTAAGCATCACCGACTTCTGCGCATACATCTTTGCCTCTTCTGTTGCATTTACTGCAAATAAAGATAAGGCAATGAATTTATTAAGATTTGGGCTATTGGGAAAAGCAACAATTGCTTCTTTTAAAAATTCAAGAGTATCATTGGGTTTTTGAGTAAGTAGATATATCTGCGCCAGATTTTCATATGCTGTTGCCGTTGGAGATATCTTTATAGACTTTATGTATAAATTTTTTGCCTCATCATAATTTCCTTCTTCAGCATAAATGGATCCTAAATTGTTTAGCATCGAAAAATTATCAGGTGCTAAATTTAAAGCTGTAGCAAACTCTTCTTTTGCCCTCAAGCGATCACCGCTTTTGTACAGGGCTACGCCATAGTTATTGTGTAATTCTGCTGAAGTGGCAGATAATTTGATATCACGACCGAATAAAGTCAGAGCATCCTGCCAATCTGCAGTCCTGGCCATAGTTCTTAAGGAGAATAAAACAAAAAATATTGAAATTACGCCCAGCATAAATATTTTCTGAAAAAAATTGGATTGACTAAGTACTTTTATAATAAAAATAGATATTATTCCAAGAAATCCAATTAAAGGAAAATAAACCCATCTCTCTTCAACCGTATAATACAGCGGGACAATATTTAATACTAATCCTAAAGATATTAAAAACCATAAAAGAAAAAATATACTTAATTTTTCTTTCATCCTAATCATAAATATTCCTGAAGCAACAGCAAAAATTAATATTATCGCCAATAGTAAATAAAACCGGTGATCTGATACATTTGTTACAAGATCCGCTTGAGAGATATGTAAATCCTTTGGAAAAAAAATAAGTCGAAGATAAGAAAAAAGTTCATAGGGAAGCGTTAATAATCTCTCCGCAAGTGTAGCATGTGCAATTGGCATAGGCCAAAGTTGTTGATTAGCTGAAAGCTTTGCGATAGCAAAACGAAAAATACTATATACCCCAAGAGAAGAAAGACAAACTAAAAAAAGAATGCGGAATTTATCACGAAAATATATAAATGACACAATAAGAACAAGAAGAACCGAAATAATACCGGACTCTTTCGAAAATAAAGAGGCAAGAATACTCAAAAAAATAACCGACAAATGAATTATTGAAATTTCTTTTCTCAGACAAAATGTTAATGCTGTATAAATTGCGACTAAAGCAAAAAAAGTATAAAGTAATTCAGAGGTGGCAGAAATATATGCCACACTTTCAACATTTACCGGATGCACTAAATAAAGAGACGAGGCAATAAATGCTGCTGTTTGAGAAAATTTGAATTTATGAAAAGAAAATAGTCGTTTTAAGAGTAAAAATACAAATATTGTATTTGCTATATGTAAGATAACATCGAACAAATGAAAACCGAATGGATTCAAACCCCATAGCGCATGATTGAAAGAAAAGACTACTGTCATTAAAGGTCTGTAATACGCTCCGGCTAAAGATAATACCGCACCTCCTGTTGAAAAAGTACTTGCGGTAAAAAAATAAGGAATATTTGATAAATGCTGTATCAGTGGATTATTGAGAACCTGATCCATATCGTCCCAG
The DNA here is from genome assembly GCA_001774995.1 of Candidatus Curtissbacteria bacterium RIFCSPLOWO2_01_FULL_38_11b. GTDB lineage: Bacteria > Patescibacteriota > Microgenomatia > Curtissbacterales > GWA2-41-24 > MFBO01. The sequence goes on from MFBO01000017.1 coordinate 5,155, forward strand.
ACAAAATTATTGAAAAGTACTCTGAAATAGACCATAAAACCAACGAAAACAAAAAACGTTATGTGATAAAGAGGAATTGCCTCTTCTACTTTTTCTATTAAAGACAAAATGCTTTTGCTCATTGAATTAATTATGGAATTAGATTGTTTTCTCACTTCAAATTCGATCAGAGACTCAATCTAAATTCACAATAAATATCTTCTCACAGTTTTATTTTCTTGTAAACCAGAAGTGCCGTAATAAAAGTTGTAATAGGGACAGCCAGAATAAGACCTATGCTTGCTACCAATGTTCTTACGATCTCCTCGGCAATAATTTCGAAATTTATTACTTGTCCAAATGAACCTGAACTATTTGCAAACAGAAGAAGAAGTGGCATTGCCGCTCCTGTATAGACAAGTATCAGAGTATTTACCATTGATGCGATATGGTCCTTTCCCACATCCATAGCCTTGGAGTACAAAACATCAATTGATAATTTGGGAGATGTCTTTTTGAGCTGGTAGACTATTGCCGCCTGAGAAACTGTAATATCATCAAGTATTCCCAATACCCCAATAATTATTCCTGCCAGAAGAAGTGCTTTCATATTAAATACTCCTTGTTTCATCATCTCAAGAAAACCTGCTTCCTCAGATGCAAATCCCGTAAGTCTTGCGCTATCAACAAATATATTTGCCAGTATTCCGGTAATCACAAGTGCAATAAGCGTACCCATAACTGCTGCGGTCGTTTTTATATTCAGTCCATGTGATAAGTAAAATGTTAGGGGGATAATAAAGAACGAGGCAATAATTGCAATAATAATCGGATCATTTCCGGCTGAAATTTGCGGAAGCACAAATGTGAAAATAATAAAAAAAGATATTACCATTCCAACTAAAGACAATAATCCTCTTTTTCTGCCAATAAATACGGCCAGACCGATAAAAATAGCAAAAAGCCAATATAATGAATCTCGTCTTATATAATCTGTTATGTAGTAAATATCTTTTCCATCCGCAGTTTTACTTAATGTAATTATCAGCTTATCTCCTGTTTTATATTTCTGGACTTTCACCAGGGGGATGCTTCCATTCTCAACGATAATATTCTTATCTTTCTGCCTGCCGCTTGTAGCTTTAAGTTCTAATTTTTGATATAACTGCTTCTTCCCGTTTATTTCGATTTGCCTTTCTTCTTTGACAGCAGTAACAACTGCTTCAAACTTTTCTTCTTTTGGAGGGCTTTGCGCCAATACGAACTGGGGCGAGAATAAAGCAATAATCAGAAATACAGCAAGAATAATTCTAACGCTAATTTTTTTCATAAACTAATTAATAGTAATTCCTTATTTTACCAGATTAAGTAAAAGAATATAATCAGTTTTATATTTGAACTAAGCTCAATATTTTGCTATTATGTATGTGCATTGCCGGGTCGTCTAATGGTAGGACAACGGACTTTGGATCCGTTTATTTTGG
>MFBO01000018.1 GCA_001774995.1 Candidatus Curtissbacteria bacterium RIFCSPLOWO2_01_FULL_38_11b
CAATCTATTCTAGTATTTTACTACTAGCTTAACTTATCTAGACCCATAACAATTAAGAGGTTTTGTTGAGTGAGTCTGGTTTGTCTGTATCGTTTTCGACATACTCAATTCGTTTGCCATTGTTGTCATCCATGGACGTTTCATTAGCCTGAGCTTGTGGGGAATTGGTATCAACAGAGTTCATTGTATCAACAAGGTCAACAAGAGCCTGTCCAGAGGCATCAGACTGGTCTAAATCAGCTTTAGGAGACGTTGGTGGTGCATCTTGGGGTTTATCGTCAGTATTCATAAGGCACATTATACTCCTGTTGCGCAGCGCTGGTTGGAACGGATATGATCTTGTCATCAAACTTGGCTGGATTCCAGTCTGTTTGGAGAGCTTCTAGGAGCAATTTGGCGAGTTCAAGATCTATCGCTCCAGTTCGACCAAAAAAGAGTCGGCCGAACACCCCCGATAACTATCGGGGGACAAAAACGCAAAATTTTAAACGGCGCATCCGGTGGACTCAGTTAGGATTACTCTTCACTGTCCGAATGCGCCATTAAAAAAGTAATCCGTCAAAACTGAGTCCGAAATTAATATACTAAGAAAAACCTTTCTTTTCAAGCGGTGAGTATTGTACTATTAATACTTAATGTTTGGTTTGATTATTAGTCCTCTTATTTTGTTTCCTCTCATTAACTTATCTGTAAAAATATTAAGGTTTCCAGCAAGCCAAGTTAAAATATTTTTACTGTTAACTATATTTACATCCATTAATATTGTTTGCACAACAGTACTTATATGGGCTCTGTTTTCAATTAATGCTTCGGAATTGCTGGGGATATTTGTAATAAAGCTGCCTGCCTATATTGTGGCTTATCTTCTCTTAATGTTTCTCCTAAATCTAACAAGGGCTAAACTTTTAACAGTTTTTGCTTTAATTATTATTGTAGACCAGCTCGCTTTTTACTCTGGTGATTTATTCAATCCGCTAGTTTGGATGTCGTCAGTATTTGGTATTTAACATGGAAAACGAGACTCAAAACATTAATACTGCAAAACCCCGTAGACTTTTGGACTTTTTAATATTGATAATTTTTATTGCAGTTACACTTACTATTTTTTTTGTTTTTAATAATAGGGATAAAGGGATGGAAGAAAAAATAATTTGGAAATTTGATACAGGTATAGAAAAAGGAGAGCTTAGCGAACCAGTGGTGCAAAATGGAAATATTTTTCTTGCGGTTAACACACGTGGAAAAAATAAAGCCTATATAGTCTCTGTTGGAGAAGATGGCAAAGAACGATGGAAAGCTCAGTTCGACTCAGAAAAAGAAAGACTTGGAGGTGGTTACGACGAAGTAAGAATCTTAGGCTTTTCAGAAGAAAATACATACATATACCAGGATGGTTTTGTAAGCGTTTTAAATTCTGAAGACGGAAAAATTATTAATAAATATGTAGGTGGTGGTTTTTATCATGACGGTTTAATTTTCAGTGGTGGGGAAGGCCTTTTAAAGGCAGTAAATGCAGACGACGGGTCCCAAAAATGGCAATTTATTATTCCGGAGCGTACATGGGCATTCCAGGGGCAATATACCTACGGAAATAACAATCTGTTATATATTAAGATGGGCTATGATTCAAATGACGATGGTCAAAGAAATCAAGAAATTCTTATGGCTTTGGACACACTAACCGGCCAAGAAAAGTGGAACTCTCAGATTTCTAATATTAAATCTGCTTCAAATATCTTTCTCAATGCTAACCAACTTCTTTATCGAATTATTGGGGAAAACGAAATATCAAGAATTGATGCAAATACTGGCAAGAAACTTCAATCTGTAAGTCTACAAAATTTCGTAGCCGAATTTGGTAGCGATTGGTTCTATGTGAATAAAGGGATTGCTTTTGCAAGAAGGGGTACTGGCCGTGAGGAAAATTTCTTGTATGCTTTTGACTCTACAAATGGAAACCTTAAATGGAAGTACGATTTCCAAAATAATAGTGTGGTGGGCATTGAATCTGATGAGTTAATTTATTTAACAAGTGAAAAAGCACTTTTAGGGACTGGGAGGGGAAAAATAGATGCCATTGACCCAAACACAGGGAAAAAAGCCTGGCACTACGAATTTGGGGGTGACGCCTCAATTTCTAAACCTGTTCTGTCCGAAAACAGGGTTTATGTTACCGCCGGAAACTCTTTAAGGGACGGTGAATTTTTGTACGCCTTATCTAAGTAGAGTTTTAGTGACTAAATTATTTTAATTTACGTTTTCTTTCTCTTTCGAGCAGAAGGTTAGATTGGTTGTATGGGAGTTTAAACTTTTTCCGCGCACGGGAAGGTGGGGCAAGGAAAGATATCGCGCGCAAAAAATAAGCGGAGCTTGGAAAGCTACGCTTTCTAACTAAAAGCGAGGCCGACTTGTCCAGCGTAGCTTTAGCGAAGTTGGGAGGCCGAGCCCTTCGATTAGTTTACACTGAGTGAATCGAAGTACTCAGGGTAAACTAGAGTTCTGAAAAGAAGTTCGAATTTTTTTGTAAAGGTCGACCCTTCGACTCACTTCGTTCGCTCAGGGTCTACGACAAATTTTACAGGGTAAAGGTGCTGTTTGCCTTTAGTCTGCTTTGCTTGGGCATAGAATATCGGGAGTTTTATTATCATTATTTGACCTTTTTTAAAAAAGTATATAATTAAATTGTGAAAGAAATTAGTCTAAAGCCTATGGGCATCATACTTCGTTTAGTCAGTTCAATTTTTGTTGGGGGTTTGGGTGCTTTTGCACTTGCATGGTGGGGTTGTAGACAAGATCAATTCAATCCAGCATGTGGAGTTACGCTTTTCTTTTATGCTCCGATTCTTATTATCGTCTTTTTTATCGTTTTATTATTTCTTCCTAAGTCGATTGTTCAAGGTATGTTTTGGAAGATAACTTTGTTGATTTTTGTAGTTTTCTTACTCCTGCTCTTTTTTCTTTACGTTATGCCTTAAGATTTGAATTGAGTTCGAAATTTTTTGTAAAGGTCGACCCTTCGATTCGTCGAGTCAGACTCGATTCACTTTTGTGTTGTGAACTTTACAAATTACTATCAAGTTATCATAATGTAAACATGGCAGAAGGTGCGACTACACCGGAAGGCGAAACTTCTAATAAAATATCAGAATCTTCTAAACAGGAAGTTACTTTAGTTGATTCAACCGGATCGGCAAATGCTCAGGTAGAGAAAAAAGGTCTTTTGGGTACTGTTTTAAGTTTATTGGGCAGAAAAAAACAAGAATCTCCCCAGCCAGAAGAAACACCCGAGCAAATCAGAGATAGAGTGGCAACACTTCAAGCAGAAAGGTTAAATCTTGTGAGGTTGACTGGTGTGTCTGATAGTGAGGGCACAAGTAAAGAGAAGGATGCCGCACGAATTAAAGAGATCGATGAGCGAATAATGCAATTAAGGAGCAAACTTCCTCCTGAGGTGAGTCAGGCCCAACCTCAAGATGCTTCAATAACCGCTGCTATCCCAGAGAAAGACCAAGAGGCCGCCTGACAATTTTATAGATTTTCCCCCGGACCTTATGGCCGAGGCCCTCTCTTTCTTATCGCTTCGGTGATTGTCTTTCGACTTTGCTCAAGACAAAGTCTTACAATTATCGTTTAGGACTTTGTTTCCCCTCCTCATCTTAGTTTAAGTCTTTTCATCGAGTTAGACTCGATTCAGTATCATTCATACACGACTTAAAGAGCGATTTGAAGAGGGCTTCACTATCTCTTAGGCGATTGCTTGCCTTTTCTGGCTTTCTGGGCAAGACCGTATTTTCTTCTTTCTTTAACTCTTGAATCTCTGGTTAATAAGCCTGCTTTTTTAAGGATAGGGTGGTGTTTTTCGTCTGCTTTCTTCAAGGCTCCTGATAAGCCATGGACGATCGCACCAAGTTGTCCGATCTTTCCTGATCCTTCAACTTTAATAATTGCGTAATATTTTCCGACAGTCTGTGTCAAATGAAATGGTTTTAAGTATTCTACTTTTGCAGCTTCTGAAGGGAAGTATTTTTCAATCGGTTTGTTATTAACTAATGTTTCGCCTTGCCCAGCATATAATTTAACACTTGCTGTGGCTTCTTTTCTGCGGCCATGAGCATAGTAGTATTTTCCCCCCTGATTCTTATCGTTTTTATTTTTACTCTCTGTTTGATGATTTTGCGCCATTTAATTTTTGAATTCAGTTTCGTGCGGATGGTTTTTTTGATCATAAACGTAAAGTTTTTTGATCATTTGTTTGCCCAATGTAGTTTTAGGAAGCATTCCCGAAATTGCGTGTCGAATTAAAGTTTGGGGATTTTCTGCTCTTATTTGCGATGCTGTTTTGACACTAATTCCACCAGGAAAACCGGAATGACGCCAATATTTTTTTTGGATTTCTTTTTTGCCTGTAAGCTTTACATCTTTTGCATTTATGATTACCACAAAATCACCTGTATCCAGATACGGTGTAAAATAGCTTTTGTTTTTACCCATCAGATAAACTGCTGCTTGTGAACAAAGTCTACCTAGTACTTTATCTTTGGCATCTATTAGGTGCCAATCCTTTTTAATATCTTTAAGTTTTATATTTTTCATAGCTACCACTGTTTTTAAAAAGCTCCCTTTATTTTTTTGAGGCAGTTTTAACTTTTGTTACTCTCTTTTTATTTTTTGGAAGCTTTTCTTTTTTTGAACTTACTTTATTTGTGGCTTTAGTGCTTTTTTGCTTTTTTTGAATTTTGGGTGTGACCTTAGCTAATTTATCCCAATCTACAAATTCTAATTTTGCCATTTGAGAAGCATCACCACGTCTTTTGTTTAGTTTGATGATTCTTGTATAGCCACCATTGCGCTTCTCAAAGTGCGGTCCAACTTCGTTAATAAGTTTTAAAAACGCACCACTTGATAAAGTTGATGCAAGAAATCTATTTTGCGACAATTTATTTTTCTTGGCGATTGTGACCAATTTCTCTACGTAAGAACTAGCAAATTTTGCTTTTGCGAGCGTGGTTGTTATTTGCCCGTTTAATAAAATGGCACTTGCCAAGCCGTTAAGCAACGCTTTACGGGAATTTACATCTCGCGATAACTTTTTACCGAAAACCGCGTGCCTCATTTTATCTTAATACCCCGCTCTTTAAGTTTTTCCTCAACAAGACTTACCGATTTAGGACCCATATTCTTCATTTTCATAAGATCCTTATTGTCACAAGAAAGATAATCGCCAATAGTTTCAATTTTGCCTACCCTTAGACTATTTGTAAGCCTGACAGGTAAATCAAGCTCCTCCAGTGATGTTTTCAATACATCTTCGGTTAATTTTGGTGATTCTGCGCTTTTTTCTGTCTTTTGTTTTTTTGCATTTAATTGAGGTTCTTCGATGATTGTGAAATGGTCAACTAAAATTTTTGCCGCTTTTTTAAGAGCGTCTGAGGGTTTTGTTGTTCTATCAGTTGTAATTTCTAATGTTAACTTATCAAAGTTTGTCACACGACCAACACGAGTCGCTTCTACCTGATAATTAACTTTAACAACAGGTGAGAAGTTTGCATCGATTGGGATCACACCAATTTCATCCGATTTTCTTTCATCCGCAAGTGAATAACCCGTACCATTTTCTACAATTAAGTTTGCTGTTAATTTTGACTTTGAATCAGCTAAATTTGTTAGAATTAAATCTTCATTAACTATTTTAATACCTGATGTTTTGGAAATATCTTTGGCTTTTACTTCTTTGGGACCTTTTACGTCTAGTATTAATTTGACAGGCTTGTCTTGCGGGATTATTAACCTGACTTTTTTTAGATTCAAAATAAACTCAACAATATCTTCAGACATCCCTGCGAGTGACGTAAATTGGTGTCTTACGCCCGATATTTTAACTTGAGTTATAGCAGCACCAGGCAGTGATGTTAAAAGCACTCTTCTTAAGGAATTGCCTAATGTATGTCCATACCCTTGATCTAGTGGGTCTATGACAAACTTTCCGAAATCTTGGGTTTCTTTTTCTGTTGATACGTTAATTTGTGATAAATCAATCATTTACATTTCGCCTCCTTTAAAACTAGAGACTACGCCAACTAGCCTTTTTTTGTCTATCGAGAATAGTATTCAACAATCAACCTTTCATTGATATCAATTTCTATATCTTCTCTTTTTGGCATCGATTTAACCCTGCCAATGGTGGCTTTTTTTTCGAGCCAGCTTGGTAATTTTCTATTTTTATCTTCTGCTAATTTTTTAACAGAGAAAAGGTTTGAAGCTTTTTGGGAAAGTGATATAACATCGTTCATTTTAACATTATAGGAGGGTATCGTCACTTTGGTATCACCAACTACAACATGACCATGTGAAACCAATTGTCTTGCCGAGGGCCGAGATTCGGCAAAATTTAATCTATAAATTACATTATCTAGCCTACTTTCAAGAATTTGCAGGAGGGCTTCTCCTGTTGCTGATTTTTTACGCGCGGCTTGGTCAAAATATCTTTTAAATTGTTTTTCCAATACGCCATACACTCTTTTAACTTTCTGTTTTTCTCTAAGCTGAATACCATATTCTGATTGTTTCCTTCGGCGTTTTTGGCCATG
>MFBO01000019.1:0-15252 GCA_001774995.1 Candidatus Curtissbacteria bacterium RIFCSPLOWO2_01_FULL_38_11b
CATTTTTTCTACTTAAAAAATTTGCAATCAAAAGTCCTAAAATTATTACTATAATTGCACCTAATATTAATCCTGCGTAATTTTCCTGTAAGCTTGTGATAAAAGATTTTTTCTGTCTTGCCATAAATTTATTAAAATCCTCCTTCCCAGGCAGAAAATATCAGCCACACGAAGCTTTAGCGAAGTGTGGCGGTCGCGACCGGATTCGAACCGGCGATCTTCACCGTGACAGGGTGACGTGTTAAACCGGGCTACACTACGCGACCTTGTAACGAAGTGTAGTTTACAAGAAGACATACGCACTGTCAAACTTGATTTACGATATAATTCAAAAAATGACTAAATTTTTCTCAAATAAAGAAATAGCCAAATTACTAAGAGAAATTTCGGCAGCTTACATGGCAAAAGGTGAAAGTCGATTCAAGGTGATTGCTTATGATAATGCGGCGACTAGCATTGAGCATGCAACCAGCGAATTAAAAGATTTGTGGGAAAGTAATCAACTGAACACAGTACCAGGCTTAGGAGAATCAATTCAAAAACATCTTGACGAGCTTTTCAAAAGCGGTAGAGTAAAATACTTTGAAGAAGTGAAAAAAAGTCTTCCAGAAGGTATGTTTTCACTCTTGGAAATTGGGGGATTAGGACCAAAAAGCGCTTACAAGCTTGCTAAGGTTTTAAATCTCAAAAACCTAGAAGATCTCCAAAAGGCAGCTATAAATCATAGAATCAGGCAAATTCCTGGTTTTGGCGATAAAAGTGAAAGAGAAATTGCAACGTCAATTGCCGAATTTAAGGAAAAAGTTACTAATCGGTATTTATTGACCGAAGCCTTTCCTGTAGCAGAAAGAATCTTAAATTATCTAAAAAGACATAAAGATTGTAAAAGAGCAGAACCTTTAGGTTCTCTTCGCCGAATGGTAGCCACTGTTGGAGATATAGATATCGCTGTCGCATCAGAAAATCCTAAAGGAATCATTGAACATTTCAAAAAATTTAAAGAAGTTAAAAGAATTTTAGAAGCTGGTCCTAGAAAATCATCGGTTCTACTTTTAAACGGCATGCAAGTTGATCTAATTGTTCAAAAAACTCTCGCGTTTGGAGCACTACTGCAGCACTTTACGGGATCTAAAAATCACAACATTCACCTTCGCGAATACGCACTGAGTAAAAATTATTCTGTGTCCGATTACGGAATCAAGGTAAAAGGTGATCTAATGGAATTTAAAACAGAAGAAGAATTCTATAAGTTTCTAGGTTTAGATTTTATAATTCCGGAAATGAGAGAGGATACTGGAGAGATCGAAGCAGCAATATTAAAAAAACTACCTGATGTCATTGACATTAAAGATATAAAGGGCGATATCCATCTTCATTCAAATTATCAAATAGAACCAAGCCATGATTTAGGCATTGCGTCTTTTGCGGAAATTATAAACAAAGCAAGGAAACTCGATTATGAATACGTTGGACTATCTGATCATTCACCAGGTTTTTCTACGCATTCTAAAGAGGAGATAATCTCATCAATTAGAAAAAGAAAGGATATAATAGAACACATAAAATCCTCGAGTAAAAATATAAAAGTACTAAATTTACTCGAAATAGATATTTTGACGAACGGAAAGCTTTCTGTTCCAGAAGAAGGCCTAAAACTTTTAGATGGTGCCATAGCTGGAATTCATTCAAGTCATAAACATAATAAAGAAATGATAACGAAAAGATTGATGACTGCAGTTAAATCACCTTATGTTCAGGTTATCTCCCATCCGACCGGCAGACTCTTAAATAAGCGTAAGTCGTATGAAGCCGACTGGCCGCAAGTTTTTAAAGCTTGCACCAAAACGCAAACAATGCTTGAAATAAATGCTTATCCCAACAGACTTGATTTAACGGATACTCTAGTTCGTGAGGCAATAAAATTCGGTGTCAAATTTATTATCAATACCGACGCTCACCAGTTAGAGCACATGGACAATATGCGATTCGGTGTTGCTGTTGCCCGTCGGGGATGGGCCCAGAAAAAAGATATTGCAAATACTTTGCCCTGGGTTGAATTTAAAAAGATTTTTAGGGTATGATTACACACATATGTCGCCAACAGTAATCGTTATTCTAGTCTTAGCTCTAATTGGGTTCTATATCTGGTTTCTTTACAATGGCCTAATAACTGCTCACTTAAGGATAAAAGAGGCATGGTCACAAATAGAAGTCCAGCTCAAAAGAAGATCCTCGCTAATCCCAAATTTAATTGAAACTGTTAAAGGTTACGCAAAGCACGAAAAAGAAGTTTTTCAAAATGTAACCAAAGCGCGCTCAGCGATGCTCTCAGCGAAAGCCCCAAAAGAAGCAGCGGCAGCCGACAACATGTTAACAGGTGCTCTCAAAACTCTCTTTGCAGTTGCCGAAAATTATCCGACTCTTAGGGCTTCTGAAAACTTTAAAGCACTACAGGAAGAACTTTCAGATACAGAAACCAAAATTGCCGCATCACGTCAGTTTTACAACGCCAACGTTCTTGATTACAACACGAAAATAAAAATATTTCCCAATGTTCTTTTGACGAGGCTCTTAAATTTTACTCCTGAGGAATTTTTTGAAGCAGAGGAAGAAGCAAAAAAAGATATTAAGGTTAAGTTTTGAGATTGACTAATGAATTCTCCAAAAATATTTGCAGGCTCTTCTAATTACAACCTAACAAAGCTAGTTTCACAAAAATCCAAAATTCCTCTGGGTAACATCGAATTAGGGTCTTTTTCCGATGGTGAAATAGATGTTTGGATTAAAGACGACATCAATAACTCCAGCGTATTTATATTACAGTCAAACTCAACTCCTGTTAATAACCATATTGTTGAACTTTCTCTAATCGCTGATGCTCTCAAGCGCTCAGGAGCTGACAAAATTACAGCTGTGATTCCTTATTTTGGTTATAGCCGCAAGGAAAAACAAAATAGGCCTGGCGAGCCGATTTCTGCAAAAGTTGTTGCCGATTTGATTACCTCCTCAGGAATTAGCAAAGTCATTTGTCTTGATCTACATGCAGATGCAATAGTTGGCTTTTTTAATGTTCCGGTCATTTACTTATCGGCTCTAGAAACTTTAGCTAAAAGAATTAAAAAAGAGAATCTAAAGTCACCGGTTGTTGTTGCTCCAGATGTGGGAGGAGTTAAAAGAGCCCGTAATTTTGCGTCGTATCTTAATGCGCCACTAGCTGTTATTGAAAAGCACAGGCAGGTAAGTGCGCGTGATCAAATTGAGGTTCTTTCTATAACTGGAGAATTAATAGGAGATACAGCAATTATTGTGGACGACATCATATCAACCGGGGGAACAATAACAGAAAGTGCCGAGGTTCTCAAGAAAAAAGGCGTCAAAAAAATAATTGTCTGCGCAATTCACCCGGTTTTTGCAGGTTATGCAATTAAAAATATTGAAAAGAGTCCTATTGACAAGATGTATGTGACAGACAGTATTGACCAAAAAAACCTGAAATCAAAAAAGATAGAAATTGTATCTATTTCAGATCTGATTGCAAATTGTCTCATCCAGGAACTCTAGTGGATTTCCAAAAAAAACTTGAAAACATTGTCAGAAAGAACAACAGCCTAATCTGCGTTGGTCTCGACCCAGACACGGCTACACTACGCAAAGGAGAATCCTTTTTTTTTGAATTTAATAAGTGGCTGATAGACCAGACCAATGATTTAGTTTGCGCCTATAAGCCTAATATTGCATTTTACGAAGCTTACGGGCTGGATGGACTTGGCCAGCTCAAAAAGACAGTTTTGTACCTTAAGAACAATTATCCCGATATTCCAATTATTCTTGATGCCAAAAGGGCAGATATACCAAATACCGCTAAAATGTACGCAAAGGCAATTTTTGAATACTGGGGTTCAGATGCAACCACTGTCTATCCTCATCTAGGCCTTGATTCAATCGAGCCATTTTTGTCCTACAAAGATCAACAAACCTTCCTACTTGTCAAAACCTCTAATCCTAGTTCCATAACTTTTCAAAACTTAAAAACGGAAAAAGGTCCGTATTATTTAGCGGTTGCAAAAAAAATAAAAAAATGGAACAAAAAAAACGTTGGAATTTTTGTCGGTGCAACTTATCCAAGAGAAATAAAAGAACTTAGAGAATTATTTCCCGATAAAATCTTTCTCTCTGCCGGTTTTGGTGCTCAAGGCGCAGACATTAAAGCTTCAATACAAGCTGGAATTGACAAGGACAAAAAGGGTATTATATTCAACGCATCAAGATCAATCATTTTTGCTAAAAGTCCAAGAAAAGCTGCCGAAGACCTACGCGATGAAATCAACAAACACAGATAATAAAATTGCAAATCAGGTTTCAAATATACTTATTGACTTAGGTTGTATTATCCTCCGGCCAAATAGACCATTTAAGTACAATACCGGCATTATTAGTCCGGTTTACACAGACAATAGAGTCATCCTCTCAAGCGTTAGTAACCGAAAAAAAATAGCTGATTTACTAATTCAAAAAGTCAAACAAATTGGCATCCCGGACGTTATCGCTGGAACAGCCACAGCCGGCATTGCCTATGCAGCTTTTATAGCTCAAAGATTAAATTTGCCTATGATTTACGTACGACCCACACCAAAAGTCTACGGTAAAGAAAATCAGGTCGAAGGGAAACTAAAAAGGGGACAAACAGTAATTGTAATTGATGATCTAATTTCAACAGGCAGGTCTTCTCTGGAGGTTGTCCGCGCTATTAGAAAATCTGGTGGCATAGTACAAGATATATTAGCTATCACCACGTATGGGCTTAAGATTGCTTCAAATAACTTTGAAAAAAACAAAATTAAAATAACAACTTTAACCGATCTTAATCGCTCATGCCTTATAGCAGTAAAAAAAGGTTTTCTGAAGCCCGACCAAGTTAATACCATTAAAAACTGGGCTAAAGACCCCAAAAACTGGGGCAAGAAAATGGGCTATGAATAATCCAAAGGAGTTATCGTCCTTAGGTGTCTACCTAGCACACACCGGGGGTGTGAATTGAGACCCAATATTTCTACAATGATAGCCGGAGTAAACTTTAATACTTGTATTTTTAACACGTCGGGTCCAGCCGATGTAACTCTGCAAGAACTTGAGGTTGTCGGCAGATCAAAGTCATCCGCAATAACCATGAAATCATGCACTCTTAAACCCAGAGAGGGCAACCCGGAACCAAGATACGCAGATTTAGAGTTTGGTTCAATTAATTCAATGGGCTTACCAAATTTAGGCTATAAAGCATACATAAAATTTTCAAAAATTCTCAAAAAGAAATACAAAAAACCCGTTATTGCCAGTATCTCTGGTATGACTCTTAAGGATAATCTAGTTATCTTTAAAGCCTTCAACGATTCTCCAGTCGATTTAATTGAATTTAATCCAGGGTCTCCAAATACAATTGGTAAACCGATCGTAGGCTATGATGTAGACGCAATGGATAAACTTCTAGATGCAGTTTCTAAAGTCTGTAAAAAACCTTTCGGAGTTAAATTACCTGCATATCTTGACTTGGTTCACTTTGAAAAAATCGCCAATGTCATCAAAAAATATCCTGTTAAATTTGTTACTTGCATTAATTCTATTGGTAATGGTTTGGTAATTGATCCTAACAAAGAAAAACCTCTAATTAAACCTAAAGGGGGACTTGGCGGAATAGGCGGCAGATATATCAAATTTACGGCTCTTGCCAATGTCAGGAAATTTTACGAGCTATTTCATGATAAAATTCAGGTAATTGGTGTTGGGGGAATATACAGCGGAATCGACGTTTTCGAGTTTATACTAGCTGGTGCTTCTGCTGTTCAAATAGGCACAGCTTTTTTGCAGAAGGGGCCAAGGATTTTTGATAATGTTCAGAATGAGCTTAAAAAATTTATGGAAAAGAAAAAATATTATAATATCCAAGACTTTAGAGGCAAGTTAAAATACTTAAATTAAGCTAAATAAAATCATGCGGAATCCATATTTAGCATACGAAACGAATTAGTACCTAACAAATCTTTAAAATGGTAGCGGAATTACGACCAAGAACACCTAGCCCAGAGGTCGCTGTAATAGACGGGAAAGTTTTTAGCGTGCGCCACACTAACGGGCAACTATTGGCTACGGTCGCCTATTCCGAGTTTGAAATAGAAGCACAGACCAGATTTATGAGAGAGCACCATCCACTGGGAGCAAATCCCCGTGTTCACTATTTCGGTTCGGCAGCTTTTCTAGTTATTGGGGAAGGATTAGAATTCTTCAACCAAGATAATCCGTTTAAGACTGAATCGCCTGAAGCAGAAACTGTTTATGCAATTATTGGTATGTTTGAGAACTGTATTTTTATGTGTCAATATGTTCACGTCAATTCGCGTTCATCATGGCATGGGCATGGACCTGGAGAACATTTTTATAACCGTGATGGCAATGCCTTTAAATACGAAGATGAGGATAAAGTGTCAAAACTCAAAACTCACACGTACGTACCCACTAATGAACTACATATGATTTACACTTTAGATAAACCAGCAATTAATCTGATACTTCACGAAGGGACAGAGTTAAAACACAACCCTGTGGTAGATAGGCCAAGACCATCGATAGAATTACTCCGAGAGCTAACAAGTCGCTCTGGTTTATATACTCCCGCTTGATTCTGCTATAATTTCCCCATATGACAGCCTATACCCAGGTTTCTGCTAACCGTTTCAAAACATGGCTGATAATGTTTGGCTTTGCTCTCTTTTTGACATTCGTAGTCTATATTTTTACAAACGCGTTAGGATTTCAGGGCCCGTCCGCACTAGGTTTTAGTGGCGTTGCTCTAATTATTGCCGGCATTATGAACTTTATTGCGTATTACTCAAGTGACAAAATGGTCATGGCAATTTCCGGTGCCAAGCAAATTCAAAAAAAACAAAACCTGGAACTTTTCAGAATTATCGAAAATCTATCAATAGCTTCCGGTCTTCCAATGCCTAAAGTTTACGTAATCGATGACACAGCTCCGAATGCCTTCGCAACAGGGCGTGACCCAGAGCACGCATCAATTGCTTTTACAACAGGAATCCTGCAAAAACTCAATAAACTTGAGCTGGAAGGAGTTACCGCTCATGAACTCTCTCATGTCGGCAATTACGATACACGCCTAATGACTGTAGTTTCTATTTTGGTAGGCTCCGTAGCTCTTATTGCCGACTGGTTTCTAAGAATGATGTGGTGGGGTGGTGGGTCGCGTGACGATAATGATAGGGGAGGCAATGCACTTGTTATGGCAATTGCGCTTGTTTTGGCAATCCTAGCACCAATTATTGCAATGTTAATTCAATTGGCAATTTCCCGAAAACGAGAATTTTTAGCAGACGCATCAGGTACCCTTATAACCAGAAACCCTGATTCTTTAGCAGACGCGCTTTTAAAAATCTCCAAAGACCGTGAACCCTTAGAAGTTGCTAACAAAGCTACAGCTCACCTCTACATAGTCAACCCATTTAAAGATCGCCAAAAGGTTATCGGTATGTTTGCGGGGCTTTTCAACACTCATCCGCCGATAGTAGAGAGAGTCAAAGCACTTAAAGGAATGCAATGAAAAAACGTCAAACGACTAACGTCAAACGACTAACGTCAAC
The DNA here is from genome assembly GCA_001774995.1 of Candidatus Curtissbacteria bacterium RIFCSPLOWO2_01_FULL_38_11b. GTDB lineage: Bacteria > Patescibacteriota > Microgenomatia > Curtissbacterales > GWA2-41-24 > MFBO01. Next base: position 7,647 of record MFBO01000019.1, read on the forward strand.
TATAGATATCGACCATACCGCCAAATTAGCAAACTTGGATCTCTCCCCTGCCGAGAAGAAAACTTTTGATGCTCAACTTGGCAAAGTTCTTGATTATATAAACAAACTAAATGAGGTTGATACCAAAGACGTTTTGCCTATAGACCAAATAACAAGTGTGCAGAATGTCACCAGGGAAGATATGCCGACTCCATCCTTGTCTCAAGATGATGCCCTCAAAAACGCTCCTCGAACTTACAATGGTTTTTTCGAAGTTGATGCTGTTTTTGAAAAAAACAATCCTGAATAATATTGAAGGGCTGTTTTCGAAAGCGGACCAACCTCGTAGGCTAAAGAACTCACAACCTACGAGGTTTATGCTTAAGCTATGATAGATACAACTGCACTCACCATCCAGGAAACATGTTCACTCATTGCATCCAAGCAGATTAAAACTGTTGAACTTACACACTCGTTTCTCGATCGAGCCAAAAAGTTAAACTCCAAACTCAACGCTTTCATCACTATCTGCGAAGAAATTGCACTTAAACAGGCAGAAAAAATAGATGATTTAATTTCCGACAATCAATCGCTAGGTCCTCTTGCTGGTATTCCCGTTGGCATCAAGGATCTTTATTTAACAAAAGGTATAAAAACTACAGCTGGTTCTAAAGTTTTAGAAAATTACATTCCTGTTTACGATTCCACGTCTATCGCCCGCCTAAAGGAAGCTAACGTTGTAATTATTGGCAAAACTAATCTGGATGCTTGGGGTCACGGTTCAAGCGGTGAAAATTCAGACTTTGGCCCGACCAAAAATCCTTACGATCTAACTCGAGTACCAGGTGGTTCATCATCAGGATCAGCAGCAGCGGTTGTATCCGATATGTGCCTTGCTGCATTCGGGACTGATACCGGGTCATCAGTTCGACTTCCCGCTGCCTTTTGCAACTTAGTTGGTCTCAAGCCAACCTACGGTAGAGTCTCCCGATACGGAGTCATTGCCATGGCTTCCTCACTTGATTCAATAGGCCACTTCACCAAAACTGTTTACGATAACGCATTAGTTTTAAATGTAACAGCAGGCTATGACCCCCGAGATTCAACAACTTCACAAGATAAAGTAAGCGATTATACAAAAGACATCCAAAAAGGAGTCAATGGTTTAAAAATCGGCTTACCCCGTGAATATTTTAAAGATTTAGATAAAGATATTAAAAAAATCACCATGGACGCTGTAAAAAAGCTAGAAAATGCAGGCGCTTCAATTCAAGAAGTAAGCCTGCCTCACACCCAATACGCTGTTGCAACCTACTATATTATTCAGCCCTCAGAGGTATCTTCCAACTTAGCTCGCTATGATGGTATTCGTTTTGGTTTCGCGCGCGATAAATTTGGACAAGAAGCAAAAAGACGCATAATTTTGGGCACCTTTACCTTATCTTCCGGTTACTATGATGCTTATTATCTTAAAGCCATGAAAGTTAGAAGGCTTATTAAAGAAGATTTCAATAACGTGTTTAAAAAAGTTGATATTTTAATTTGCCCCACGTCACCATCTCTGCCGTTTAAACTGGGAGAAAAAGTTAACAACCCATTACAAATGTACTTATCCGACATTTTTGTTGTTAGCCAAAATCTAGCAGGTGTTCCAAGCCTGAGCGTACCTTGCGGATTTATTAGGAATCTGCCAGTGGGTATGCAAATAGTCGGCCCGCATTTTTCTGAAAAACTGCTCTACCAAGCAGGGTACACTTACGAGCAGGAAACAAAATGGTATGAAAGAAAACCCAAAATGGGTAATTAGAAATTTTAAATTCGAAATTTTTAAATCAAATCTAAATGTTTCAAAATATCTTTTTAAAGATATTTTCTTATCAAAATTTAATTATTAAAACTTCATTTAAAATTGAAAATTCTAAATTGAAAATTTATGAGTAATTCGAAATACCAGCCTGTAATCGGCCTTGAAGTCCATATCGAGCTTTCAACACAAAGTAAAATGTTCTGTACTTGTTCTGCTGATTACTTCACGAAAGAGCCCAATACTCACACTTGCCCTGTATGTCTGGGATTACCGGGCGCTCTGCCTGTTCCAAACAAAAAAGCTATAGAGTGGTGCGTAATGATAGGCCTTGTCCTAAATTGTCAGATTCCGCTTTTCTCAAAATTTGATCGAAAAAACTATTTTTACCCAGATCTTGCCAAGGGTTACCAGATTAGCCAATACGACAAGCCTTTTTGTGTCAACGGATCCATAACACTTTCAAACGGCAAAAAAATAGGTATCAATAGAGCGCACATGGAAGAAGACACAGGTAAACTTACCCATGCAACCATAGACGGGAAAAGAGTTTCCCTAATAGACTTCAACAGATCCGGAGTTCCACTAGTCGAAATTGTTACAGAGCCGGATTTTGAAAGCGCGCAAGAAGCCACAGAATACCTCAAATACTTGCAACGAATTGTCAGATATTTAGGAGTTTCCAATGCAGACATGGAAAAAGGAGACATGAGACTAGAGCCGAACATATCTTTGAGGAAAGTACGAGACATACGGGAAGTGAAAAAGGTACAAAAAGTAACACAAGTAGCACAAGAATTGCCGCCCTACAAAGTTGAGGTAAAAAACATCAACTCGTTTAAGTTTGTAGAAAAAGCCATCAACTACGAACTTGAACGCCAATCAGAACTCCTGGATAAAGGGCAGACTCCGGTACAAGAAACCAGAGGTTGGAACGAGCAAAAACAAGTCACACTTTCTCAGCGCAGCAAAGAAGAAGCCCACGACTATCGCTATTTCCCGGAACCGGATCTACCACCGCTAAGTTTCGACCACGCTTATATACAAGGATTAAAAGAAAAACTCCCGGAACTTCCAGACGCAAAACTTAAGCGCTTTGCCAAACAATATAGACTTTCTCTGTATGATGCTCAAATTTTAACAAGAGATCGAAATCTTGCTGATTATTTTGAAGAAGCTGCAAAAGCAGCAAAAGTCCACGATATTGACGCGAAGCAAATAGCCAACAACATAATCAATAAAAAACCTGATATTGAAAAAATCTTACCAGCTACATTTGTAGAGCAAATTTACGAAACATCGCAAGTTGCCACAATTCCTAGCGAAAAACTTGATAAAATAGTACAAGATGTATTGGCAAAAAATATCCAAGCTGTCGAAGACTATAAAAAGGGTAAAGAAAATGTAATTATGTTTTTGGTAGGACAAGTTATGAACAATATCCCAGAAAAAGTCGATGCGAACTTAATTAAAAAGAATATAGAAGACCTACTAAAATGATGGACTCGGAATCCAGCTTTGTAACTAAACAAAAGGAAATCCAAGCAGCACGTCAAAAATTAGAGGAACACAGAGATTTTCTATCAACCCTATCAAAGCGGGTAGAAAGAAGGCTGATTACACCTGAAGAAAGAGACGAAATTATTGCGATAACACTGCTTAGAAAAGTAGGCAGTATAGAACAAGCCCAGAGAAAAGCTTTAACAGATGCCCTAACACAATTGCCAAATAAGAAAGCATTTGAAGAAGCTTATCAAGAACAGATTAATAGCGAAAAACTCTTTGGCTTGCTTATCGCGGACATTGATCGCTTCAAGGTATTTAATGACACTTACGGTCATTTAGTCGGGGACAACATACTAACTCAAGTGGCTTTATTATTAAAATCTAGTGTTAGGGAGCATGGCACTAATCGAGATAACCAAGACGTAGTTGCAAAGATAGGAAAAATCGGCAGGATCGGAGGAGAAGAATTTGCAATGCTCTTACCGGGCGTATCAAATGTTGAGGACTTACGAAACATAGCTGAAAGAATCAGAATGTCAATATGTGTCAATCCACTGCAGGTTTCAAGCGAAGGAAAAGAAGTCCAACTGCCGGTAACAATTAGTATCGGTGGGAGTATATACACGGGCGAAAACCCGGATGAGTTTTTTGAGAGAGTAGATAAAAAAGCTCTTTATGAAGCAAAAAGAGAAGGAAGGAATAAAGTCGTTATACTTATGCCCAAACAAACACCTCAACAAGAGGCTGCGTAATTGTCTATGAGCAAATTTGTCCATCTCCATGTTCACAGTGAGTATTCACTTTTAGACGGTCTTTCTAAAATCCCTAAACTTGTTTCTCAAGCAAAAATTCTTGGCATGAAGCATTTGGCGCTAACGGATCATGGCGCAATGTACGGAGCTATCAAATTCTATAAAGAGTGTAAAGCCGAAGGTATAAACCCAATAATAGGTTGTGAAATGTATATTGCCAAAAGGATATTTAGCCAAAAAGAAGCAGGTTTAGATAAGGAATCATATCATCTAACAGTATTAGCACGAAATTTTGAGGGATATAAAAATTTGATGAAACTGGTAACTATTTCACACCTTGAAGGTTTTTACTACAAGCCCAGAATAGACAAGGAACTGTTGGCAAAGTATGCTAAAGGTTTAATTGCTCTATCCGGGTGCGCTTCCAGTGAAATTTCCAAAGCATTAACTGAAAGGGATACAAAAAAAGCCGAAAATATTATAAAAATATATACACAAATTTTAGGGAAGGACAATTTTTATCTGGAAGTCCAAAAACACTTATTTGAAAGCTTTGTACCTGCCCACCAACAAGGTTCAGATATTCACACAGAGCTTACAAAAATGGCCCAGGATGAAAAAAGGATAACTGAAGGAGTCAAAAAACTTTCTCAAAAATTAAATGTCAAAATTGCTGCAACTAACGATATTCACTATGTTTTGCCACAGGATGCTTCCGCTCAAGATGCCATAGTCTGTATTCAAACCGGGAAAAATATTCAGGACACCAAAAGGTTAAGAATGATAGACTCCCCCACGTATTACTTAAAAAGCACAGATGAAATGGAGGCGCTTTTTTCGGATATTCCCCAGGCCATTGAAAACACAGTCGAAGTTGCCCAAAAAGTAAATATAGAAATAACTCTCAAAAAAGTATCCTTTCCCAATTTCAATGTGCCTAATAAAAAACCAGCGGATTTGTATCTTAAAAAAATGAGTTTTGATAGAATCAAAGAAAAGATAAAGAAATTAACTCCCCAAATTGAAGAAAGATTAAATTACGAACTTGATGTAATTTCTCAGAAAGGCTATTCGACGTATTTTCTAGTAGTTGCAGATTTTGTCAACTGGGCAAGAGACAAAGGTGTAATTTCAACAACCAGAGGATCAGCATCCGGCAGTCTTGTTTCTTATGCAATAGGTATAACAAATGTCGACCCACTAGAGTTCAAATTACCATTTGAAAGATTTTTAAATCTTTATAGGCCAACCTTACCCGATATTGATGTTGATTTTGAGGACACTCGGAGAGATGAAGTTATCCAGTATGTACGGGAAAAATATGGACACAACAAGGTTGCTCAAATTAGCACATTTGGAACAATGATGGCAAGAGCTGCGGTTCGAGATGTCGCCAGAGTACTTGGTTGGCCATATATAAAAGCAGACAGAGTTGCCAAACTGATTCCTTTTGGTGCTCAAGGGTTTCATATGTCACTGGACAGTGCCAAAAGACAAAATAGAGAACTTGGCGAACTTTACAAAAGCGATCATGAAGTTAAAGAGCTTTTAGATCTTGCCGAGAAAGTAGAAGGTAATGCCAGGCATGTTTCTGTCCATGCTGCTGGTGTTGTAATTGCTCCTGATGATCTGAATAATTTCACACCATTGCAAAAAGAGACAACAGGAGAAAAGATTATAACCCAGTATGATATGCATGATGTTGAAGAAGTAGGTTTAGTCAAAATGGACTTTTTGGGAATCAGAAACCTTTCTATTCTTGGAGAATCAGTAAAAATTGTCAATATAACTAAGGGCCAAAGAATTGATTTAGTTAATATCCCTCTTGACGATAAAAAAGTCTTTGATTTATTGGCCAAAGGAGAAACAATGGGCCTGTTTCAACTTGGCGGCTCCGGTATGACTCGGTACTTAAAAGAACTTAGACCAACTAATATTTTCGATATTATGGCTATGATTTCCCTCTTCAGGCCCGGCCCTATGAATACAATTCCGGAATTTATTAACAGAAAAAACACCAGCAAAAAAATTACCTATTTTGATCCCCGGATGGAAGAATATTTAAAAGAAACATATGGAGTAATTGTTTATCAGGATGATGTTCTATTAACTGTTATTAATATCGCCGGTTATTCCTGGGAAGAGGCAGACAATTTCCGAAAAGCGATAGGTAAAAAAATACCTGCGGAAATGGCAAAACAAAAAGAAAAGTTTATAGAAGGATGCGTTAAAAATGGATTAAACCGGCAAAAAGCAGAAACCTTATTTAAGTTAATAGAGCCGTTTGCTGCTTATGGTTTTAACAAAGCTCACGCGGCCTCCTACGCAATTGTTGCTTACCAGACAGCTTATATGAAAGCAAATTACCCTGTGGAATTTATGACTGCTGTAATGACGGCAGAATCCGACGACTCGGACAAAATTGCTTTAGCAGTAAATGAATGTGCAAAGATGGGCATTTTAGTCCTTCCTCCAAATATAAACCAATCACAAACAGGCTTTACAATCGAAAGCCTTGACACTAAGGGTAATAGTAAAAAATCCAGTTCAAAAAGCAGAGCTATAAGGTTCGGTTTTTCTGCTATCAAAAATGTCGGTAAAGCCGCAATCGAAGCTATTATCTCCCAAAGAGAAGCAAAGGGTGAGTATAAATCCCTTAACGACTTTGTAAACCGTGTCAATTTACGCGTTGTTAATAAAAAAACAATGGAGAGTCTCATAAAAGCAGGGGCTCTTGATATGTTTGGCAAGCGCAATGCAATGCTTAAAATGCTCGACGAAATAAAAGCCTCCGGCAGTTCACTTTCTAAAACAATTGCAGCGGGGCAAGGACTGTTATTTGGGCAAGCCGAGATGGAAGAGACTAGCGCAGGTACCGCTGTTATCGATTCCCTGCTAGAATCTACAGAAGAAGCGCCTAAAGAAGAGATACTTTCCTGGGAAAGAGAATTGCTTGGCTTTTATCTAACAGAGCATCCTCTAGCTAAAGTTTCGGCCCAAATTAGCATGATCGCCACTGCAAAAATTGGCGAAATTGATTATATGGGAGTACAGGATAAACAGATTAAACTTTGCGGGATAATCTCAAATGTTAGAAAAACATTCACGAGAATTAGAAAAGAAGAAATGTGTTTTATCAAATTACAGGACACTACAGGTTCCATCGATATCATAGTCTTTCCAAAAGTTTATGATACAGCCAAAGATATAATTATTCTTGACCAAATAATAGTTGCGTACGGCAAACTGGAAGTAAGCGAAGAAAATACCACCTTTATCGCCGCTAAAATAACACTCTTGGAAGATGGATCAAAAGAAGAAATCGAAAAAGATCAGAATTTTGACATTATTATCCCAAAATCCGCAGACAGAATTCTGCTTGCGAAAATTTACGAACTCCTAAAATCTAATCCGGGAAATTTGTCTACGTTCCTACTGCTTCCTGGAGATGATGATAAATCACGGCGAATTCCCGTTCCTTTTGGAATTAGCAAATCAGATCAGCTTGAAAAAAGACTTGTTAACTTGGGTTGCCAGCTCGCAAGTTAAATTAATGCAAAAACTT
>MFBO01000019.1:15267-15959 GCA_001774995.1 Candidatus Curtissbacteria bacterium RIFCSPLOWO2_01_FULL_38_11b
AACTGTTATAATCCTTTCCATGAAAAATGTAATCTTTAATTCCGGTGACACTATTCGTGTCTATACCAAAGATCCATTTGATAACAAAGTCCATGCAACTCCTTTTGAAGGAGTTGTCATTGCACTAAAAGGGGATAGTACAAACCGAACTATAACTATCAAAAAAAACACAGCAGGTGGAATTTTTGTTGAGCGAATTTTTCCTCTTAATTCTCCGATTATTGAAAAAATTATTCTTGTAAAAAAGGGAAGTGTAAGACGAGCAAAACTATATTATCTTCGAAAATAAATATCTTAAAGTCTCCTATTATCAAATGCTTGTACCAAATTTAAAGCTAGAGAAATCATTATGGAAAATAGGTTACAGATACATTGTTGGCATTGACGAAGTTGGCAGAGGTTCGTGGGCAGGTCCACTAGTTGCTGCCGGAGTTATTTTCCCCCAAAATATTCGCTTACCTAAAGATTTAAATGACTCTAAACTTGTCAAACCATCTCTAAGAGTTAAGATTGCCCGATTAATTAAAACAGGCGCTCTTGGGGTTTCTATTGTCGAAATTACGTCACAAAAACTTGACAATATCTCACTTGCAAATGCAACCCATGTTGCATTTCGCAAAATTGCAAACTTTATTACGCCTAAGCCTGATTATATCTTAATCGACGCATTTTATATTAAGCATTTAGCAAGA
>MFBO01000019.1:15979-24539 GCA_001774995.1 Candidatus Curtissbacteria bacterium RIFCSPLOWO2_01_FULL_38_11b
ATACGGAGACAAAATTTGTGCTTCTATTGCGGCAGCATCAATCATTGCCAAAGTTTACCGCGATAACATAATGAAAAAGTACCACGTTATTTACCCAAACTATGGATTTAAACGCCATAAAGGCTACGGTACGCGCGAACATCAAGAAGCAATTAGAAGGTATGGATTTACAAAAATTCACCGAAAATCTTTTAATCTTAACTATTTACATGGATAAAGTAGCAATAGGTAAATACGGGGAAGATTTAGCTTGTGAGTTTTTAAAAAGTAGAGGCTATAAAATAATAGAGCGCAATTTCAGAATACGCGGTGGAGAAATCGATGTTGTCGCAAAAGACGGCATCACACTGGTTTATGTAGAGGTCAAAACAAGAAGCCAGTATATGTTTGGTACCCCGGAAGAATCTGTAACTCCTTTTAAATTACGCTTTTTACAACGAGCCGCGAAATTTTACCGACTTAAACGTAAAAATCTTAATTTACCGCAACTTGAACGAATAGACGTGATCTCTGTTGACATTTCAGAACCAAAGGCCTATTTTAAACTTATCAAAAACGCCGGATTTTGAAATTAAAGCCAAAAATTTTATATTAGCAGCTAAATGTCCTTGGCCTTTTAGGCCTCAGGAGTTTATAATCACCTCAATGAACGAACAAGAGATTCATATACATATACACACAGAATCACCTACAAATAGAAGGGGTTCTCGTCCCAAAGCCGCAGTAAAACCAAGGGGTATTTCAAAAGAGGCTGACATGAAAGCTCTAATGACGAGAAATCTCTGGGAAAGATTCCTGTTCGAACCTTTTACAGCAGGCCTAAATCCATGGATAAATTTACAGTCAGCCAAAAAGGCCGCTGAATCAGGTCACTCTGTGGAAATTATGGGATACGAGATGGACGAAGCTCGGCTTACTAACAGCATGATAGAGAAAGCAAAACATACAAAAGGCTCAATTGTAACGGCTGACGATCTAATCGATTTTATGATCGAATCGGGATTCTCTATAGCTGAAAGTACCGGAATTCGACGCGAACTCATGGAACTTTATTTAGAATCTAGGATCGATCTGGTTGGTCTTGCTTGGGACCTTAGTAGTGATAAAATATCCCAACGAAAAGCAGCTATTTACCAAAGAGAATTGAGTCTTGCAAGTTAAACCTTCACTAACCCCATCGGCTCTCTTCCTTCAAAAACATCAATTATATTCTGGGCGGCAATTTGAGACATTTTTTCGCGGGTTTCGATAGTTGCCGATGCAGTGTGTGGCGTTAAAATCACATTATCTAATTGCAACAAATCCGCTGATATATTAGGCTCGTGTTCAAATACATCAAGACCAGCCCCGGCAATTTCCCCGCTTTTAAGAGCCCAAACAAGGGCTTCTTCATCAACAATAAGTCCGCGGGCAGTGTTAATAAGAATTGCTGAGTCCTTCATAAGTTTTAATTCCCGTTTACCTATTAAATGATGGGTGTTTTTAGACAGGGGAACATGCAGTGTTACAATATCCGCATCCTTTAAAATCGTATCAAGTTCACATAATTTTGCCTCGTATATAAGCTCAAAATCCTCAGACCTTTTAATATCAAAATAAAGAATCTGCATCCGAAATCCCCCATAAGCAATTTGTCCTACAAAAGTTCCAATTCTCCCTAAACCAATTATGCCAATGGTTTGCCCCCAAAGCTGTCGGCTTAAAAATAGATTTGGGACAAATTTTTTAAACTGTCCATTCCCTACAAATCTGTCTGCTGCAAGAATCTGTTTATTTAAGGCAAAAATAAGTGCAAAGGTATGTTCTGCAACCGATTCAGATGCAACACCCGGAGTATTAGTAACGATTATCCCCTTTTTTGAAGCTGAAATTAAATCAATATTATCATAGCCAACTGCAAAGTTCGCAATCACTTTGAGTTTGGTGGAAGCTGCCTTTATTATTTTTTCATCTATTTGGTCGTTAACCATAGTAATAACTGCATTAAAAGACGAAAAAATTCTCTTTAAATCGTCTGAAGATATATCTTTGCCCAATTGGTTAGTTTCAACATCATATCCTTTTAGTCTTAAAAGCTGAATTCCGTTTTCGGGGATTTTGTCGGTTATATAAATTTTGGGCATATAAAATTAAAAAGATACAGCTTTAAGATCCGAAACTGCCTGACGGTTTCTTTCGAGATCTTTTTTTGTCAATAATCCATTCTGAGAACCTAATTCTCTTATAACATGCGAAGCATTTATCGTTCCCCAGATCATAGCTTCAGACATCGGCATATCGTAAATAAGAGCGCCTATAAAAGCACTGGCATAAGCATCCCCGGCTCCTGTCTTTTCAACAAGTTTGGTTGGAAATACCCCAACTTTTAAATAACTGTTGCCATCTGTAGCATAGGACCCCTCCTCACCGTCTGTTACAACAATCATTTTTGGTCCAAGTGAAAGCATTTTATCAAGTACCTCGCGCGCTGCAACTCTTTCTTTAATGTCAATTTCAAGTATTTGTTTTGCCTCTTCTAAATTACAGATTATAAGCTCACACTGTTCGAGGGTTTTAGGATATCTTTTGATGTTAGCCTTTATTTGAAATGTCCCGGGGCTAAAAGCAAGTTTCGAGTTATATTTATCAACATAATGAGCAACCTCGTCAATAATACTTGAGTCAACAAACGATTGTGATAGAGAAGTTAAATAAACCCAGCGGGCTGGCTCTAGTTTTGGAAGACTATAAAACCAAGGCTGATGATAAACAAAAGCCGTGCGTTCACCCTGAAAAGTTAAAATGACCGAAAGATTTGAATGTGCACCCTTTTGTATTTGAATATAATCAGCGATTACCCCTTTTAAAGTCAAAGTATTTTTAATTAAGGCTCCTTGAGAATCATCGCCCAAATTTGTGTATATTGCGCATTTTAAACCGATAGTTGAGACTCCAACCGCAACGTTTGCGGCATTTCCGGCAACAGACTGTGCAATCGAATCAACCGGAATTTTATCCCCGTATCTTATACAGATTTTACACTCCTGGTGGTTTATGTCACACTCTATAGTCGCATCGTGTATTTTGATAAATGTGTCAATTGTTGAATCGCCTATTGCTAATACGTCCAAAGGTATATTGTCCATAGATTTTTAACCCTCATATTGAAAATTTAGGTTCTATATGCTTATGACTTTGCTTTAGAATATCATCCCTGATTTTATTAATAGCCAAAATAACCTGTTGCGGCTTATTAACAATCTTAAATACTTGTCTTTCTTCTGCCCTAATATACATGCCACGAGTAAAAGCAAATATAATTTCTTGCCAGAAATCACCATATAAGATTAATGGTTTATGATGTCCAAAATATAACCGTGCTAATCCCCACGCCATTCCGAATTCAGAAATAGTCCCGGTTCCGCCATTGAAAATTATAAATATTTGGCCAAGTTCCAAAAGTTTTAAGGTTCTCTCTAAATAATTTTTCTCAACTATCAGGTGATCTACTTTATTAGTTTTATCTCGGCCTTCAAACATAGCTGTATCATCGGGGTAAAAAGTAACTCCTATTGCTTGCCCCCCCCCGCTGTGTGCTCCTAATGTTGCTGCTTTCATTATCCCCGGACCTGCTCCATTAACAACTATATAGCCTTCTTTTGCACACAGTTTAGCGACTTCAAATGCAGCCTTAAAAGGATCGTCTGCTTCTTTAGCATCCGCATAACCCAAAAAAGTAACTTTATCAACGATAGGGGAAATTGCGCTAAAACCTTTTTTTTGGAAAGGATTGATCATACTTTTTAATTAAAATATTATGATTGCAAACTAGCAAGCTTAGCAAGTTTTTCGTAAGCGACCCTAAAATCCGGCGAATTGTATAAAGACGATGAGGCTACCAAGAAATTCGCACCGGCTTGTGCTAGTTTTTCTGCATTGTCAAAATTAACCCCTATATCAATTTCGACCGGCATCTCATTTATCATTTTTTTAACCTTTTTGATTCGCTCATACGTATTTTCCCCTAATTTTTGTCCCGAAAACCCGGGATCCCCCGTCATCAAAAGTAAAAAATCAACGTCATCGAAAAAGTGAAAAGCAGATTCAACAGGAGTTGTTGGATTTAAAGAAAGTCCAGCTTGTTTTCCATAGCCTTTTATAAGATAAATACTTTGATTAACATCAGTACCTGTTTCAAAAGGGAAAATTATTCTTGTGACAAAATCACAACGTGCTAAATCATTTATATAGTTTTGTGGAAATTCAACCATTAATTGAACTTCCAAAGAGCTCGATGAAGGGAACTTTTTAATTATATCTACACCTACAGTCGTATTTTTACTAAATAAACCATCGACAACATCTATTTGGATTAAATCAGAAACGTGTTCTGCCATCCTTAATCTTTTATGATATTCATCTTCGTTGTTTGTTAAAATTCCGGGAACGATTTTAGCCATAATTAGGGGCTCCGCTTTGAATAGGCATGTTATACAAATTATTTATTTTTAATTCATAATTTTCTCCCTGCTGTGGAATTATAGTATTGATTTTAAGTCTTTTCTCAATTTCAGCGCTTAAGAACAAAGCTTGCTCATTTTCACCATGAACCAGAAAGACTTTTTTTAAATTCTCGATTTTACTAATCCAATTAACAAGCTGAACACTGTCTGCATGTGCGCTATATGATCCAATAGCAACTATTTGTGCCCTAACTTGAAGTTTCTCTCCAAATACGGAAATTTCATTCTCCTCCTCAAACAAACGTCTGCCAAGAGTTCCCTTAGCCTGGTAACCAACGATTAAAAGCGTATTATTAGGATCACTAATATAATTTCTTATATGAAATAAAATTCTGCCTCCGTTCATCATTCCGGATCCTGCAATAATTACCTTAGGGTTAGAAGCCGTATTTATTGCCTTGGAATCCTCAACAGTTGAGCAAACATGAAGTCTCTCAAATCCGAAAAAATCCTGATCTTGATGTTTTTTTTGAAGGTCTCCGTTCAAGTAAGATGAGTATTTTTTAAATACATTAGTAACTTTTAATGCTAAGGGACTATCAAGATAAAAATCCGGCTTCTCACAACCTTGAATAGAGCAAAAATCTTCTATATCATGTAAAAGCTCCTGAGTTCTCTCGATTGCGAAAGTAGGAATCATTAAAACGCCGTTTTTTTTAACGACAGAGTCAATAATATTTGCTAGTTTTACCATGCGCTTGTTACTATCTTCATGAATTCTTCCCCCATAAGTGCTTTCACAAATTAAAAAGTCACAACTATCTATGAATTCAGGAGGATTAAGAAGAAGTGAAGGGTTATTTCCTAAATCACTCGTGTAAACTAAAGAAACACCACCTGCTTCGATTTTAATAACTGCAGAACCCAGTATATGCCCGGCATTAAAAAGAGTAAGTTTTACACCAGGGGCAATTTCTAAAGGTTCGTGATAAGTTATACTTTCGAAAAGCTCCATTGATTTTTCGATATCACCTTCTGAATAAAGAGGAGGGTGGTTGTTTCTTTGAGCTTCTTCTCGCATCAGCTTTTCGCTGTCTGCCAAAACAAGTAGCGTTAGCTCTTTAGTGGGACCGGTAGAAAAAATTTTTCCGCAAAAGCCGTCTTTTACCAGTTTTGGCAAGCGGCCCGTATGATCTAAATGGGCGTGACCAACAACTACAAAATCAATACTTTTTGGATCGTATAAAAATGGAGCGTGGTTTCTTTCATCGGCGATCTTATTTCCCTGGTACAGCCCGCAATCAAATAAAATCTTTTTGCCGCCCGCTTCCACTAAAATATTAGACCCTGTGACTTCGCGACAGGCGCCATAAAAAGATACCCTCATGTTTTAAGTATCTAGTATCTAAAAGTCAATTGTAAATAGTGAATTTTACGAAGATATACCGTGAGTTCAATTATCTATAAACTATAAACCATACGCTATTCACTGTTAGCTAATCCAAGCGCTGCATCTATCCTTGCTTTATCAAAACCCAAAATATTCTCTTGCAAACCATTGTCTTTGGTTATAATCGTAAAAGGTACGCCCATTTGGCCCGATATCTCTATCATTTTTTGTGCTTCATCAGGGTTTTCGTCAACTAGAATTTCGCTAAATTGGATATTTTTAGAATTCAAATAATCCTTCTGCATTTTGCAAAAAGGACAAGTTACCGTTGTGTACATTATAACCTTAGCCATATGTTTTTTATAATTGATCCTAAGTCTTAATCTAACGGATTTTAAGCTAAGTAGTCAATACCGTACCGAAATCCCTAAAATCCTTTGAATCTCCTATACCAATTATTCTTTTTTTATATTTCTCTACGGAAACACCTTCAAGTGCATTTGAGAAACGTCTTGTCAACCCGCACTCTCTACAGCGACCTAAGGAGGCAGGGCCGTTTGATGAACCCGATCATCCAGTGATGAGGACACCTCTCGTGTCTTTTAATAGCTTCGAGGGAGCTAGCTGAATCTGGACCTGGCCGTTCGCCCAATTCCTGTCTCATGTTAGACCTATAATTATACTACTTTTGGGGGAAAAATCAAATCGTTTTGGTATAGCTGTAGTTACTCTCCATAGATTCATCTTCAACTATCCTCAAAAATATAACTACAGGCGGATCATATCAAATACAATAATCATAATAATTCACTTCTTCATGAGCTTAGTTAAAAGGACAATTTATATTCGCTGCTAGATATCCATGGCCTCTTAGGCCGTCGATGAATGCTATAGAAGCGAATACATACTTTCGAGGGATAAAAGCATTAACATATTATGATTTTTGCAGCTCATGTAAGCAAAGCTTGCGATAGTTCCACGCTTCGCGTGTATAACTATCTAAAACTTAAGGACAAGAAGAAAGTCTATCCAGACTTTCTTCTTGTCCTTCGATAAACTCAGGACTGCGGGCCTAACCGAAAACTCTTAGCCCTCGGAAGTTTATTATGAATCAGATAGTTTAGCTGATTAGGATTTTTTATGAGATCTACTTCAATCCATGAGTCGTACTTACCTTGTTCTTTCAAGGTCCTTTCCTCCGAAACAAATAGTTCGTCGTCGAGCCAAAAAAACTTTTTGTCAAAATCTATAGCCTCAGTTTTGTCCAGTAGAAAACTGGTCGGTTTGATTCTTTCTATTAACGCAATGGCTTCAGGAAGAAGAAAGCGGGACAAATATTTAACGGTGTATTTACTATCTCCTCGACACCTGGAAGTTAGCCAGGAAACATAATAATTACTTAAAATAAACTTAAGAAATTCATCCAAATGCAGAGCTGGGATTCCGCCTCTGGTTAAAATCACTCCATCTATATCTATGTAAATATTTTGACGCATCGAATTTGTATTTACTATTAGAGGATAAAATTAAAGATATAAATCTACTTAATTAAGAAGTTGTATTTGTGAGAAGGAAGAAAGATACTAGAGTAAAATTAACTTTATTTGGCTATCTTTATCTTATCTAATCAGAAATTATTCAAACTTAAGCAGATCTATTCTTAGAAAAGCTATGCTTATTACTTCAATCTGCTGATTCGAAATTAAGTATATCAGGAAACACCTGTGAAGTCAAACTATAAGTTCTTGCAGCCCTGACGGGGATCGAACCCGTGTTACGGCCTTGAAAGAGCCGTGTCCTAACCACTAGACGACAGGGCCATTATTTTATAATTGGCATATTGTAGCACAGACCCCTGAAACATGTGATACCTACAAGAGATATTTTTAAAACAAGTAAAAACCTATTTTTATTTGCGGAATTTGTCCCAAATCTCTTCTAGAATTTGTTTGGCAGTACTTTGACCACCAAGTCCAAATGCCAACCCTCCAGCAAGAGCTATCATGGCTACAAGGCCAGCAAAGAGTATTCTTAAAAGTTCCTGGGCAACACCCAGTTGATGAAGGACTAGAAAACCCACAAATATAACTATTGACCACTGAGCAATCAAAGCAACAGTATTCGCAAGATTCTTCCCAAGGGATCTTGACGTGCTGAAAGCAAGCTTATACCCAAGTCTTGCAAAAACTAAACCTACCATTGCCAAGATTACTGCAACCAGGACATTAGGTATATAAAGAATAACTCTATTTAAAACAGTATTAACTGCGTTTAGTCTCCAGGCTTGGAGTGCAGGAACCAAAAACACAATAATAATGGTCCATCTGACAATTTGGGCAATAATCTCGCTCCACTCTATATCTCTTCCTTCCAACTTAACCACTCCATATCTTGATAAAAATTTCTCAAGTTGAATAACATTAAGCGCACTGATAATAATTCTGTGTACAAGTCCGGCTAACACAAGTCCGATTATCAAAATAATCAAGCCGCCAATAAAAGAGGGTATGTACTCAATAAATATTACAAGCGATCTTATAACTGTTGATGCTACCGAAGTGTAAATTAACTCTAAATTCATTTATCTCACCTCCTTTCGTCATATTTTTAAACTCTATCCTTATTTTAATAAGAATCTCATGAAAAAAGTCAAGTGAAAACTGTAATTGATCCCAATTTAATTTAATCGAGATTGAAGTAACTCGCCAATTTTTATATAATCCATTAT
>MFBO01000020.1 GCA_001774995.1 Candidatus Curtissbacteria bacterium RIFCSPLOWO2_01_FULL_38_11b
AATAGGCACTTCGATCGCATAGGGGTGCCCTGTTTGGTGACCCTTCGTTCTATGTTGACGGACGAAATTATAGACAAACTGGTGGAAACTTTCAAAGAGTGGAGCGTAGTTTTCAAGGTCTATCCAATAAGCACTGCTCTTACCTCGGCTAGTTAATTGTTTGGTTTCTTTTTCCTTTTAAAGCTAATCTTCTGGTTGGGCGGCGAATCTAGCTTCAAAATCAGCCATCCATTTTTTGACTTCTTCAGGATCATCCATGTTGTGTTTCATTGCCTCCATAACCTTAATATGGTCTTGGTCACCTTTACTAAACATTTCCATTCCGTGTTTTTTACTATTCTCCATCATCTCTTCAGCAGTCTCACCATGGATAAGTAAATCACACGCCCCATATAATTCTTTACAAGTCATTGATTTCATAATTAGTAGCCTATTTTTTATTTGAATTTAATAGAAAAAGCCTACCACAGTTTTAGATAATTAACAATCTTGGAAGCGATAATTAATTTGATGGTAATTGGTGACCCACGCAGCTTCTTGTTCAGATTTAAGGAGTTCGTGACACAATTTAAGCTATTGGGATTATACGAGTTGCAGCCTCTTTTGAACAAATACTCCTACCTCTAACAAGTCAATCATTTGCGATTAGTTTACATTTTAGGGTAAAATACTCCTTCATAGTCTGTATGAAAAAGCTTAAGTTGTTAATCAAATTTCCAACTGCCCCACTTGTTTTAATAATTCTTATTTCCTTTGTGATAAGAGTTTATAACCTGAGCTACAATTCACCCTTCTTAGATGAAGCCATATATCTAGTCTTAGGAAAAGAAGTTCTTGGTGGTCATTGGCAAGAGGCAGCTCCCTTTTCTTGGGTTGGTGGAATGCCTCTGTTCTACCCACCGTTGTCTGCTATTTTTGGCAACTTTGGAATCATTGGTGCAAGGGTGCTAAACGTGCTTCTTGGAACTTTATCAGTCTATCTAATGTATGAATTTGCTAAGAGTCTTATTCTTTCTGGTAAAGAGAAAACTAACGAAGTGATAGGTTTAGTCTCTGCCAGCTTCTTAGGAGTTCTTGCTATTCCAATTTACCTTAGCCGTCTTGCAATCTACGACATGCTCTCGTTCACCTTGTTTCTTTCAGGTTTAGTCTTTTTACAAAAAGCTTTGCTAATTCAAAGGCCAGAAGCTATGCAGCGTGAAAACAGACTATTTTTGGCAGCGGCTGCCTTTTTCTTTTCGTTTCTTGCAAAGTACGTAACTCTTATTTTCTTTCCCCTTGTATTGGTATGGGCTTTATATCACAGTAAAAAATTGGGTAAAACTGCAATCTCAGCCTTCCTCAGCTATTTTGCAGCACCCTTAGTAATAGCCACCACTGTTTACATAGTTTGGAACTTTAGTGAATTACGCCACTTTTTGACAGATCAGGTAGGAGACAGCCAAAACAAGTCAAAGGAGATTTTAACTCGATTCGGTACATATACACTACTACCAACCTTATTTGCAGTCTTTGGGGGTTTAGCTTTGTTATTTAAGAGGCGGTTTTTAATACTGACTGTGCTACTAATAGCCTCTGTACTAACACTAGCTGTACACGTAATTACCAATAGCCTACCTGCCGTACACCAGCATACATTTTTGAGTATAATTTTTATGCTGCCGATAGCTGCATATTTGTTTGGGCTTATTTTAGAAAGACGCTGGTGGTTTGGGAGCTTAATAATCGTGTTTACGCTAGCCATCACCTTTGTTTATTCTCAAAATCAAGTCCGAGAACTCGAGTCATCCTGGCCAAACACTAATACTGTAATGGCTTATTTAAAGACCACCACTACTAATCACGAAAAATTGCTTTCTTTTGAGGGTGATGTCACTACTTTAGCCCTACCAAACTTAAATGGGAAAAACATAGTAGGTGTTTTTGATTTTAAATATAAAGAATTGTCAGGCGAAAATGCTTATCAGCAAGCATTAAGAGACAGTTATTTTGATTTTGTTCTGTTCAATGAGGATAGTAATAACGAAACCGCAAAGACTGTAAAAAACTCTATAACCAAACATTACGTCCCTCAATACAACAACCATCCATTTGTAGTCTATAAATTAAATGAAAAGTAATTTACTTGGCTTAAGGAATATAATCCTACTGCTTCTAATGTTAGTGATCATTGGCGTTGTCGTTTTCACATTCCTAGTAAATCCTAAACTCCAAAAGACAAATCTGGACATGCCAAATCCTAATCCTGACCATAAATTAAGTTATGCAGGTTCTATCGGAATAGGTACAGATAAAGTTGTTCAAGGGGTTGCCTCTTTTAAAGAAAACTATCAAAAACTAGACGAGCTGTCTTTGTATTGGTACAACCTTGATACGAATGGAACCATATTTAGAGATATATCTGTGTCAGAAGAAACGGAAAAAGATCTTGTTGCATTTGCAAAGCAAAACAAGAAAAAGGTTCTCTTTGGGATCAGTGACCATGGAGAGGCTCAAAAAGCTGATGATATTTTAGTTGACGGAGATGTTCAAAGAGATCATATTTCCAAAATCATTTCATTATTAGATGAGAAGGGATACGATGGCGTGATTATTGATTACGAAAATCTAAGAGAAGACCAAGAAAAAGATTTCACCAAATATATGAACAGGCTCTCTCAAGAGGTTCACTTCAAGGGAAAGGCCTTAGGAATCTCAGTTCCTGTTGAAACACAGGGCAAGGTATTTCATGGCATTAACATTGTCGATATTTCGAAAGTTGTCGATAGAATGCATATGAATGTGTATGAACAGTATGGTCAGGATACAGGGCCAGGGCCAATTGCTTCAATAGATTGGGTAAATGCGGTTGTCAAAAATGTTGTTGGTCAGAGCGTTGACCCAAGCAAAATAATTCTAGGAACAGCCCATTCAGGTCATGACTGGGTAGTAAATGGCGGCTCGGAGTTTTATAAGGATACAACAACAAAGGAGGTTTTTAGCCTATTGACTAAATACAACTCCACCCTAAAGTGGGATGAGGGAAAACAGTCCAGTTTTTTTGAGTACAAAGGCAACGAAGGCAAACAACATACTGTTTGGCTTGAAGAGGCACGTAGTTTCAAAGCAAAAATAGATCTTGCCAAAAGCTATGAACTTCAAGGTATGTTTATTTGGTATTTAGGTGGGGAAGATCCTCAGGTCTGGCAAGTTTTATAAATTTAACTTTGTTTGTATCTTACACCAAAAATGCTAGAATGGCAGCTGGTTTACATCTTGGGACTCTATCTTTAAACACAGAAGTAAAGATTGGATGTGTTCCTCATATAATTATTAAAGGTGAAAACACTAAGTTTAGGGTAATGGGGTATAGTAAAACACTACTTTAATACAAAACAAAGTTAATATCTGTACAAGTATAAATCACGTCTAGACGTCTCTCCAGTAAATACCACAAATTGATTAGAAATATCTGGCTCCCGCTCTACAGCTATATTAGCAGTAATTTGGGTTGTGGTTTCATTTGCTACATTATAAACGTAAACCTGTCCCACATAAGTGGTATCAATAAAGCCTTTTATACAAAAGACAATATTGTCACCATAAATCTTTGCTGTTTCAAAACCAGCAGATGATAAGGGATAATCCGCAGTAGCTGCAGCTACTTTTGTTGTGTTACTTGTTAAATTATAAAGATAAACTTCCGAATTTGTATGCCAAGTGATTATGTTCTTATAAATACGTGGCTCGAAAGCGTCGCTCGTCAGATAAGAAATTCTATTTAATGTATCTGTGCTTAAGTCATATACAAAAATATTCCTGTACCCACCTACATAACGCATTAATACTATTTTGTCTCCATAAATACTTGGGGAAGAATCTTCTGTACTGTCAGTGGTTAATTGTTGGGATTCACCAGTATCTAAATTGTATGTAAATAAATCTCTATAACCAGTTTTAACCCCTATCCAAACGACATAATTTTTATAGATATCAATTTCGAATACAGGATATGTACCATCATTTAATATTCTTTCTTGTTTGGTATTTAGATCATATGCAAATACCCTATGTTGCTCATCATCCCAAAATGTCCAAATAACAGTGTGATTGGAAATACGTATGTTAGGATCAACAGTACTAGTAAAGCTATGAATAATGGAAGAATCTCCCGTACGAAGATTGTACGCTACTAAGTCTCTGATAGATGATCCAGAGTTTATCCTAGCATATACTATCCAGTTCCCGTCTATAGCAGGAGAATATTCATGATTATTGTCTTGAGTCAGCTGCTGAAGTGAGTTATTTTTAGCATTAACAGATTGAGTCTGTATACTAAACAATATTGCTAGACAGAGGATAAAGCCAATTAGATACTTCATTTTTTCTTAATATTAAACATTTTATTGACTGAAGTAAAGTTTATTTAATTGTGTAAAGTATAAATTTGATGAAGTTTCGGATAAGTATTTTCTACCTAAAGAAAACAGTAACTAAATTGGAGATTATTAACCATAATATTGTTACTATCAGCAACCAAAAATAGATTCTGTTCTGGTTTCTTAGTAACCTATTTTGTTCTTCAAGATGTGAAAGTTGCTGTCTCGTCCCACTTTCCTCTCGCTGCTCTTTCACTCGATCGTCTAAATCCTCTCTAGGAGATTTTATTCGGCTTCCTCTAGAAGTCTCTATAGTTTCCAGAGTGTTGCTAATAGAACGAATAGCAGCTACTAGTTTATCCTCAAAGGACTGATTCTGCATAGCTTGGATTTTACACCAAAAATGCTATAATGGCAGCAAGGTGTCAGGGGATTAAGCCCAAAGTTTGTTAACAACCCCGACTTTTTCTTTTAGATCGGGAAGAAGTGGGTTTTCCGGCCAAGCCTTCTCTAAAGCATCAACTAATCTCCTATACCTTTGTAACTGCTTCCCCTTGGGAGCGTTGAAGTTTGCGAACATTTCATCCCCTTTGACTTTGTAATCGGCTATCTGGTCAGACAAATTGTCCAAGACATCCGCACTTTTTACTAGCATAGAATCGGATTGCATATTGGTAATATGGTTTAGAGCAGCTTCTTTTCTTTCCTGCCAAGGTAAGGCCTTGTCTTGCTCGGTAACATCGTTGACCATGCGGGCAACATCTGATCCAAATTCTTTTTTTAAATCTTCTTTTGCTACCTTATTCTTTTCGGTACTGTCTTCGATTGTGTCATGGAGCAATCCGGCAATAATCTCATTCCCACTTGCCCCAGCTCTAGATAGTCGATTGGCTACAGAAAGTGGGTGGAGGATATAGGGAATAGCTTTTCCTTTTCTGGTTTGAAACTGATCTATTTGGTGAACCTTATATGCAAATTTCAGAGCTTTTTGAATTAAACTAACATCAGTTGCGGTCATAATCACTCCAAGCTCTTATCCATTTCTTTTTAAAGGTTTCGTGGGCTACATAAACACAGGAACTCTTTGTATCGTAAATTCTTACGTCAAAGCCGCCTTCTTCAGTCATTTGTTCAAAACTCTCAAAAAGATAATTTTTAACAATAAACAGGGCATCTGCTAATATTATTGCTTTATCCAAGTCAGGAAAGTCCCCTCGGTTTTTAATTATTTGGTATCTTTCTGCATCAAAAAGAAAGGCTTCTAACCAAGCGTCCCAAACATCAATAATTACAATAGTGTAGGGAGGTTTATAAGTTAGTTTATCTTCGTTTACTAGTTTAATACTCATAATTTTGCCACAAAAAAAGCAGCCGTTACAGCTGCAATTGACTCCCGAAAAGTCGGGACGCTAAAGCCATCTTTATAGTAACATAATCAGTAGTTTTTTGCAACTACCAAGCAAAAGTCCTGTTCAACTTCTAGATAAAGTCCTCTTGGGAAAGTGTCAAGAATTGTCCCCTTGTCTTTTTTCTACGCGGGGCAACACCTTTCTATTTATCATTAAAATCGGCCATAATTGGCAGATGATCGCTTAATGATTTACCGAATATAACTGACTGATCACCTACGGTGCAGCTTATTAATCGTGAGTATAGATCATTTGTCACAAATAAGTGATCTATTTGATGATCAATTCCTCCCCGAGGGTGTTTAAAAGTTGGAATTATTTTATTATTATATTTACGAAGACATTCCGTAAATCCAATGTCAAACATTCTATCTAAAATTTCTTTGTTACCAGAACTTCGAATCCTAAATTTTATCCCGTTTTTATCTTGCCATTCCCTATCTAATGTTTCAGAACTATTATAATCACCGCCAACTACCCATTGTTCGTTATTAGAAATTGT
>MFBO01000021.1:0-4143 GCA_001774995.1 Candidatus Curtissbacteria bacterium RIFCSPLOWO2_01_FULL_38_11b
AATTTCGAAGATAGATTAATTTTGGATGGTTATCCGGTTTTTGCGCTTGAATATTTAAATAAGAAGGGTGTTAGCGCGAATTTGTTTAACAGCTATGAATGGGGCGGTTTTATAGATTGGAGATACAATAATTTCAAAGTGTTTATAGATGGCAGGATGGCCGGTTGGAGGAAATCTGATGGAAAGAGTATTTTGGGGGATTATTTAAAAATTGTAAAAGGTAATTGTGATGTTGCAAATGGATATGAAATTGAAACAGTTTTAGTAAGATTTGATTCAAAATTATCTTGCTTTGATGGTTGGGAAATTGAATATCAAGATGAGATTGCCAAGATTCTAAGAAGAGGATAGGTGATAGAATTACTTTAGTGCCGCATCACGATTTAGATCATCAAGTTCACAGCAAAAATCCCCTGGCAATGTTTGCACCTCAACCACTGGGTGTTTCGTTTGAAAGTCAAGAAAAAGGAGAAAAAATAATTCTTTTATTGCGAGCTCATATCGTTACCTTAGTGCCTGTTGTTTTAGAAATTATTTTCTTAATTTTTTTGCCTCTATTAGTACCTTGGGTTTTGCGCGTACCGGGTATTAATTTATTTGCAAATCTTGCTGCACGCCAAGTCTTTTGGCTTTACGTTAGCTGGTATTTATTCGTTTTTGGTTTTACGTTTTATAAATTTATTTTTTGGTACTTTAATGTATATCTTTTAACTAATGAGAGGATTGTGGATTTTGATTTTAGGGGGATTTTACACAAAGAGACTTCTTATGCCAACTTAAATCAGATTCAAGATGTGTCGCCAAAAATCATCGGCTTTTTTGGAACGTTTTTCCACTTTGGCAACATTTTTGTGCAGACTGCGGCTGCAAAGCCGGAATTTGAGTTTCATCATGTAGCCAGACCAGACAGCGTTGCTAAGGAAATTTTGGAGCAGGTAAGACTAGAGGAAGGAGAACCGCCGGGAGTTATTGCCTAATATGCCAATTGAGGGTGTTGGTCTGGGCTTTATTAATAATATAAGTGCTGCTTTTGGCATTAAATCATTTCTTCTCTTATTTCTGGTATTTTATAGTGTATTTGCTCTGCTTTTGTTTCGACAAGTCCAAATAATGAATCAAAAACTTCCCACCTCCCTTTCTCCTACTTTAAGATTTGTGGGTATATTGCATGTCGGGGTGGCATTGGCCGTTTTATTTTTGATAGCGGGTATCTTTTAGGTTATGAAAATGTCTCAGGAAGATGATGTAACCTCTTATAAATTGGACGTTGAGAGGTTGACGGGGCAGTCTGATGCTCGGGTAAATTGTGCTGTTTTTCGGAGCAGAGTTTCATTTGAGGACGGCACGATTGCAACACTTGTAAGCTGTATTTTGGCTGAGGGTAAACAAGAAGAGGGTGAGAAAAATCTTATAAAGGATGTTTTTGATTTAGTTGTTAAAAAGCTGGAGAGTGCAAGTGGCGGTTCTTTGGATGTTCTAAAAGTCGCTGGTGAGGCGAGTAGTGAATTTGTAAAAGGGGTAAGTCAGGATGTAAGTTTTTGTCATGCTCTTTTTTATAAAAACGCTGCTTATATTTTTAAACATGGAGACAGGGTAAAAGTTTGGGTTTATGATCCACCAAAATCAACAGAGCTTAATTTCAATTGGGGATCCGGGCTGCAGAAGGGTGGTCAGCTTTATCTAATTGCAACCGAAAAGTTTTTTAATTATTTTGATTTAAGTTCTCAATTATCGGAGCAAGAAATAGATACTCGAGAATTAGTTGATGAGTTAGCAACAGAAATTTCGGCAAAAGAAGATCAAAGTGAAATCGGCGCTGCACTTGTTTATATCAAAGAAAACAAGCTTAAAGCTAAAGATGGTGTAGGGAGTGAAGTTAACGGGGAAAAAGAGATAAAGAAAAAAATGGAAAGCGAGACTAGTAAAGAAGCGAGTGAAGAATCTTATGAAGTTGATTCTGAAGTTTTACGCCCTGTTGTTAATAAGCACGAGAGTTCTGTTCAAGTTGAGCCAGGTATAACTCATGAGACTATTGATCAGGGAAGCAAATCCCGATTTAAAAATCCACTGGGTGTGTTAGCTGCGATTCCAGCAGAAATTAAAAGGCTAAAAAGGGGTGATATTAAGGCAATTTTTAGACTTCGCAGAAAAATCGTCGTAGTTGCCATCATAATTTTAATGATATTGGCAATTTCGGCATTTTTTACAATTCGTGGAGCAAGTGATCGCAAAAAACTAGATGAATTTAACTCACACCTTGGCAGTGCATCGTCAAAATATGAGGAAGCTGTGGCTATTTTGAATCTTAACAAGTCAAGGGCGAGAGAAATTCTGATTTCTGCAGACGGGGAGGTCGCAAAAGCACTGGAGCTTATACCCAAGGATGAAAAAGCTAGTGAGCTTTCAACTAAAATCAGCGAAAAACTTAAAGAAACAGAGAACCTTTCAAATGTTAATTTGAGTACTCTGGTAGAAGTTAGCGGAGATTTAGTGTCAATTGCTAAGTCGGGCAAAAGCCTTGTGGGATTTTCAAATAATCAGATTTTTGATATAGATGTTGAGAATAAATCGTCAGATGTAGTAGAAGGTAGGCAAACCACAGTCAGTGGGTATGTTTATGATAATTTCGCTTTCGTCTATTTAGGTAGCGATGTTTACAAAATTGCTCTGGCAAACGGTAACAGTGAGAAGGCTTTTGAGGGTGAAGGGGCATATGATATTGCGGTATTTTTGGGAAACGTTTACTTACTTTCCGATAAACAGATTTTTAAACATACGCCAATAGAAGGAGGATATGGTGGGGGTGTTGATTATTTCAATGAGAGCCAGCAGCTGGAAAGCTCTTCGCGTTTTGCAATCGATGGATCTGTCTGGGTGACCACGGGTGGCAGCATTTTGAACTATTTGAGGGGTGAAAAACAGGATTTTGCGATTAGCGGATTGGTTGGTGGAGAATTGAAGTTTGGGCCTATCTTTACGGATGCCCAAACCGACAGTTTGTATGTTATAGATGTTGCTAACTCTGCACTTTTGAAAATTGACAAAGATGGCATATACACCACAAGTTATCAGTCGCCGGAATTTAAGAATGCTGTTGATTTAGTAGTTGATGAGGCAGGTGGCAAAATGTACGTGGCGGTGGGGAATAAAGTTTTGGAAGCCGATCTGTAATTGAATTTGAGGCTGAATTTTGATACAATTGCACCTTGTGCGGGGATGTATTGTTTCGACAGGATTTGCTCTTTAAAAACTGCAGGCCGAATACGATTCTAAAGTGCGTTAAACTTTGGATCAAAACTTACGTGCAAAAGATAAAACTGATGCACAGTTGTTTGCCTTTACAGGTGGACAACCAGCTCTTGCATTTGCTTAAAAACAAACCATGAGCTTGTCTTTTTAGTTTTCCCTCAGTGAAACTATTGAGGCACAAATTCAGCTGAGGTTGGACTTCAGTTTTGATCAAACTTCAGTCCGAAATTTCGATCTTTGCTTAGATTTCGTTTGTTAGTCGACTAAAGATTTAAGCGAGATTTAAAAGACTAACTAAGCTTGTAGATGTTTTTGGAGTGTAGTCTTGGACGCCGGGTCACACTCGGCCATCTCCACAATTTTACTTTTTTTCTCCTCGAATTTCCCGCGCAATGTCTCGCTCGATTGCTTTTTTCTTTAAGGCCGCACGCTTGTCGAATTTGGATTTGCTTTTGGCAAGAGCGAGCTCTACTTTAGCAAGGTTATGTTTGATGTAGATTGACAGGGGAACTAAAGTTAGATTGCCGCCAGAAATTTTGCCTTGCCAGTTTAATATCTGGTTTTTGTGCAAAAGGAGTTTTCTCTCGCGTCTGCTATCAACGTATTTTTGCGAGCCCATCCAGGGGGTGATATTGGCATTTACCAGAAAGACCTCACCGTCTTTGATTCTGGCAAATGATTCCGAAAGCGTTGCACGACCAGCGCGAATTGATTTTATTTCGGCACCGGTTAAAACGATGCCCGCTTCGACTTTCTCCAGGATCTGATATTTAAAACGTGCCTTGCGATTGAAAATTCTCACAGTATTGTATTATTATTTTGACAGATCAGTTATAATTGTACTTGTAAATGGGTAGAGCAGAAAGTTTGTTAAGTCCACGAGGTCCAGTTGAA
>MFBO01000021.1:4198-6225 GCA_001774995.1 Candidatus Curtissbacteria bacterium RIFCSPLOWO2_01_FULL_38_11b
CAAAGCGTCTTTTAGGTCCATTTTTTAAAAAGGTACAACAACAAAGAGGTCTCCCTACTGATGGGTCTCGAATGGGCGGGCCCGATGACACATACTGTAATCCAAAACCTGGGAGTTGGATAGAATCATTCTGAATGGTTCTTCTGCTCGTTGTTAAGAAAACTGCCTAAGATTTAATGGCAGTTGATGATATCTCTTCTTGATTTTATATTTCCAAAAAAATGTGTGGGTTGCGGAAAGTTTGGAGCGTATTTTTGCAACGGTTGTTATAACAAAATCGAATTTGTCGATACACCTGTTTGTCCGGTTTGTCAAAGACAGGCTGTTGGCGGTAAAACTCATCCGGGGTGTGCAGGACGCTTTCGGCTTGATGGGTTGGTAGTTGCCTGCAGATATCAAGATCCAGTAAAACGCGCGATTGCCAAAGTTAAGTATAAGTGGGCTTATGATATTGAAATGGTTTTTGTTGATCTTTTGGCACAAAATCTTTGGCGTTTTGATTTGCCAGACGAGGTTGTTTTGGTTGCCGTGCCCCTGCATTCAAAAAGAGAGAATTGGCGGGGGTTTAATCAATCCGAGATTTTAGCAGAGTCGCTATCACAAAAGTTCAAAGTCCCGCATCTTGCTCTTCTTTCTCGAAACAGAGCAACACAAACACAGGTCGGTTTGAAAAAAGAGGAGAGAAAGAAAAATGTGAGAGGAGCGTTTGCAATCGGATCCAGTGGGCAGGAGGAAAGGAAACCCTTCGACTTCGCTCAGGCCTTCGGCTCTGAGGCTCAGGCTCGAAGAGGCAAAATTATGACAGATGTGAGAGGCCAAGACATAATTTTGGTTGATGATGTTTTTACAAGCGGCGCAACAATGGCAGAATGCGCAAAGGTTCTGAAAAGAACGGGAGCGAAAAGCGTCTGGGGAATGGCAGTTGCACTTGGTTAAAATCCAGCAAGTTTTTCGATTGTGAAAAACCAAGTAATCAGTACGCCAACAAAAATGAGAATTTTAAGATGCTTCTCGTTTATTGTTTTAACGACAGGAGTAATTGCCAAAAGTAAAAACGGAAAGAAATCTAAAGCGTAACGATAGCCAACCTGATTGAATCCTATCCCGTAGTATGTTAAAAGTGGAACTAGGCTGATTGCTACTGTTAAGGCGCTAATTTTGACGAGTTTATCTTTAAAATTAGTTTTTAAAATAAGAAATAATATAGGTGAAAGAAAAAAAATACTCATACCATAGTTATCGAATTTTAAATACGGAAATTGAAGAACATGTGGTTGATCAGCTATGATTGGGTCGGGTGATTTAATCAACATATAATAAAGATTAGCTGGAATATGCTTTACAGAAAACAAGCCGATTGATCTTCTTTGAGCAGGTTCTTCACTAATTAACTGATAATTGTATCCACTTTCTAGAAAATTTCCGAACCTAAGATGGTTGTAAATTCCAATTAAAAGGATAGCTGTGGCTATTGGAATCGTAAAAGCGATTAAATTTTTCCAAAATCTGGGCATTTGAAAAATGAAAATTAAGAAAAAAACCGATGTTGTTATTAGATTAGCGCGGGTTAAAATTGCCAGTGAAATAAGAATAGAAATTAAAAAAAAGTTTTTGTTATTAACACTCACAAAAAAGTATATAGCGAGCAACAGTAGAGATGTTACTGTAACTTGGGCAAATAACCAGGATGTGGAGATAGCAGCTACTGGTGTATATACCGAGCCGAATATATAGAAAATAGCTAGTAAATAAGATTTGGTCGATGAAAGATTTAATTTTTTGGAGATTTGATAAACGAGGTAAAAATTAAGAAGGGTTAACGGAAGCTGGATAAATCCTTGTAAAAAGTTCGTTTTATAAAATATAACGAAGGGTATAAGAAGCAAAGCCGGAAATGGTCCCAGGGGCCAAAAATATTTACCATCAAAAAAAGATAGATCTGCCAGCGTTGGGGGTAGTTGGGTGAACGACAAGCTGCCTTTTAAAAAAGCATAGGCAAGATAAACAAATTGCTGTTCGGAATTTAT
>MFBO01000022.1:0-238 GCA_001774995.1 Candidatus Curtissbacteria bacterium RIFCSPLOWO2_01_FULL_38_11b
TATTAAATGTTTCTGGAAAGACAGTTGCTGTTAAAACAGGGACTACCGATGACAAGCGTGATAACTGGGCAGTTGGGTTTACATATTCTGCGGTTGTTGGTGTTTGGGTTGGCAATAATGACAACTCTCCAATGAATCCGGAAATTGCCTCAGGTGTAACAGGAGCTACACCGATTTGGAACAAGATAATAAAAGAGGTGCTTCTGGATAAACCCAGTGAGTCTTTTCAAAAGCCTGA
>MFBO01000022.1:341-488 GCA_001774995.1 Candidatus Curtissbacteria bacterium RIFCSPLOWO2_01_FULL_38_11b
GATTGTCTTGTTGAAAAAACACTGGATGGCAAAGAGTACTACGTCTTTGTTGAATTTGATCCAGTTTCAACTGATGGTAAAAATCGCTGGCAGGAGGGCATTGATGCATGGGCAGCAACTCAGGGTGATCCAAAATACAGACCGCCC
>MFBO01000022.1:494-4771 GCA_001774995.1 Candidatus Curtissbacteria bacterium RIFCSPLOWO2_01_FULL_38_11b
CTTAAGAACGAACCGACCAAAGACCCCAACGAGATTAAGGTAAACATTAAGAAGCCAAGCGGAAACAGTGAGGTGGACTATAGTTTTGAAACTGAGGCGGATATAGAAACCGCAAGAAAAGTCACTAAAGTTGAATTTATTATAGACGGATTACTAAAAGACGCCAAAAACGGTGACGATAAAAATGTCAAGTTTAACTTTACATTCGCTGCTGCCAATAAAGGCAAGCACAAAATGAAGATTAAGGCATTCAATGATGCCGGCAAGGATGCCGAAGCAGAGGTCGAAGTTTCTGTCGGTGAAGCTTGGAAGGACTAGTAGAGGCGTAGCGGGAGCGAAGACCCAAAGTGGTATTGTTGGCTGGTTTAAGTCGGTCGTATTAAGACTATTTGGAAGGTAAGTACATCTTTCCCCTATTTTCTAATTCTTGCTCTAAATTCTTTTTTTAAAGATGTAATGATTTTGGCTTTTTCTATATCTACTTCTTCTTGAGTTGGGGTTGATATAGATTTTTGATAAGTCAGGCGAAAAGTTGCAGACTTTTGACTTTCCCCTATTTGTCTGCCAGTAAAGATATCGATTAATTCGATTTTTTTAACTAAACTTGATGTTTTTTGAATTGTGCCTAGAATTTCATCGATAGGTGTGGCATTTGAAAAGATTGCGGAAATGTCCTCAATTACGGGCGGATATTTGGGGATTGGTTTGTATGCGTGTGTAATCTTTGGCAAACTGCAAATCGAAGACAAGTTGATTTGCGCAGCTTGTACATTTGAGCCGACTTGGAAAAAGTCGCAAAGGTCTCTTTTTAATAGTCCTATAGTTCCGACTATTTGACTTGAAATTGAGATTTGAGATGATTGGTCTTTATCGAATAGAGGTGAATCTTTGAACAATTTTTGCCATTTTACACCTCTTTCTAGAATTTCCAGAATGTTTTCAACATAGCCTTTGATTTGAGAGAAATTGACATTATTAATAACGACGGTCAGTATTAAATCCTGACGAGGCAGGTCCCCATTTTGATTGACGTAGGTTCTAGCGATTTCGAATATTTTTAGATATTTTTTGACATTAATATTTTTTGCTAAAACCTCAAGTAAAGACGGTATAAGACTTGGGCGCATAAATTGCCACTGGTCACCTAAAGGGTTATTAAGCTCAACAGCATGCTTTCTACTTACTTGTGATAATTTTAAAAGTTCTTTTGAGACTATAGAATAGGTAATGACTTCTGTTAATCCTAAGTATTTGAGGGCTGTTTTTAATTTAATCACTTCTTTTAATTCATTGTCTCGGGTTTGCGGGATTTGTCCTTCGGGAAGCTTAGAGGGTAGATTATGGTATCCCCAAACTCGCGCTATTTCTTCGATTAAGTCGATGTCTCCTTCGATGTCACGGGCCCGCCAGGACGGGATTTGTGCGTTTAGTCTGGTCGGTTTCAGTGTAATAACTTTAAAACCCAGCAAGGTGAGTATCTGCGATGCAAGAGATTGCTCGAATTTAATGCCTAAGTACTTATTCAGTTTTTTAGTATCTAAGCTTATTTTTTGAAACGTTTGTTTTTTGGGGTAAATGTCGACTAACTCTGAAGCAATTTTTGCATTTGCTGTTTGTTTGAGAAGATAAACTGCTCTTGAGAGAGCAGGCAAAATTCCTTCTAAATCAATATCTTTCTCAAAACGAGAGGCAGCCTCTGTTCTGAAGGCAAGTTTTTGAGTAGTTTTGCGGATAGTTTGAGAATTATAGCTTTGGACAAATAGAACTACTCTTTTGGTTCTTCGGGTTACGCGCGAGTTCTCTGCTCCCATAATTCCGCAAAGATCAATGAGTCTTTTTGAATCTTGGATAACTATTGTGCCTTCTGGAAGTTTTCTGATTTTTGAATCTAATGTAGTTATTTTTTCTCCCTCTTTTGATTTTCTTAAGATCATCTTAGAATCTATAATTTTGTCGAAATCAAAAGTATGCATAGGTTGACCAAGTTCGAGCATTACGAAGTTTGAGATATCGACAATGTTATTTATTTGGCGAATACCTGATGAACCAAGCCTGTTTCTAATGTATGCTGGTGAGGGTTTAACTTTGATATTATCAAGTACAATTGCTGTAAATCTTGGGCAGAGGTTCGGGTTTTTGATAACAACGTCAAGAATTAGGCGATTTGATGTGTCCGGCTCTAGGTTTAAACTGACACCTTTGGGCAAGTTAAGATTCGACTTGTAACCCTGCATGTTTAAAATCGCATTAGCTTCACGGGCTATACCAAAGACAGACAAGGTGTCGAATCTATTGGTAGTTACTTCTATATCAAATATGTAATCCTCACCATGTTTCGTAGTATTTTCCACCGAAGGACCGCCAGCTGTAAGCAGGTTTGCAATAGTTTTAGCAGCAGCATCGGTTTTTAGATAATCTCGGAGCCATGAGACGGGGATACGAATATTCATTAAATTTGAAATTTGAAATGCTTGCTTTGAGCAAGTTTTCTTGCGAAAAGTGAAATTTGAAATTGCATACTAGAATTGCTCCAGAAACCTGATGTCGCTTTGATAAAGCAAGCGAATATCCGGGATTTTGGTTTTCATGGAAATGGTGCGTTCTATTCCCCAGCCGAAAGCAAAACCGGTATAGACATTGGGATCAATATTACCAGCTGATAATACTTTAGGGTGGACCATTCCGGCTCCGCCCAATTCTAGCCAGCCGCTTTTACACATCCGACAACCAATTCCTTCACAAATATCGCAAGTAATATCCACTTCAAAAGATGGTTCGGTGAAGCGGAAATGGTGAGGTCTAAGCCTGGTTTGTCTATTTGGACCAAAGAAATTTGCAGTAAAGAAATCAAACGTACCCTTAAGATCTGGGATTGACACTTTTTTATCTATAAGCAATCCTTCGAATTGGTGGAACATTGGTGTGTGGGAAACGTCGATCTGACGTCTGTAGCATCTGGCGATGTTGATCATGCGAATTGGAGGTTTTTTCAGTCTTTGCATTTCTCGAACCTGGCCGTTTGAAGTATGAGGTGTTAGTACCTGACTGCCGAGTTTGGGGTGAAATGGAGATTTTATAAAAAATGTTTCCCATTCGTCACGAGCAGGGTGTCCCTTTGGCATATTTAGTGATTCAAAGGCGTACCAATCCCAATCAATTTCAGGGTAGCTTTGCAAAAAGAAGCCCAATTTCGAAAAAATTTCGACAATTTCCTCAATTGCCTGTGATACAAGATGTAAGTGTCCAATTTCTGTTTTTTTGCCGGGGGCAGAGACATCAACAGAAGTGATAAGTGATAAGTGATAAGTGATAAGTTTGGATTTTGTTTCTTCGAAAAGCTTTTCAAGCCGTTTTTTTGCTTTGTTGATGGCTTGACCCGCTTTTGGTCTCTGCTCTTTTGATAGATTTGATATCTTTTTGGTAAGTTTATTTAGATCTGAGTTTTTGCCGAAAAGTTCGATGTAAATTTGATCGAGTGACTCAAGATCGGTGGCATTTTCAAGCTTTTCTTGGGCCTCTTTAATTATTTTCTCTGCGTCTTTGTCCATGAAGGAATTATATCGCACAGACTACTAAAAAACCTCTCGGACTTAAAAAAAGCTTTAAGAGCGAGAGGCGAAATGATTTATATCTTATGCAAAAATTTTTGTCAATGCCTGCGAAAACCTCCGAGGTGATCTTTGCTAGTCGCAGCTCACCTCGGAGGTTAGGACCAGTCTATTTGATCTCCTGGTTTAGATTCCTGTTCTGTCTCTGCTGTAGTTGATTTTGCAAATCGTTAACCTGATTTTGGATTTGTTGAGGGTTTGCCTGCTGATTCAAATTTTGCTGAGACTGGAGAGTTGAGGTCAGAACCTTGACCATAACAAAAGCAAGTATTGCCAATGCAATTACAAGACCTATTATAGTAGCAAAACCTCTCTTCATATTTTAAGTTTAACAAATTTAAAAGAAATTAGGGATCTCTTTTTTAAACCAGAACGACGGCATTGACGCGTAGTACTACATATGGTACTGTATTAACACCGACACAATGTCTAAACGAGAAAAGAGATTGCGTAAGATTTTCAGGAACCCAAAAACTGTTTCGTTTAAAGAACTCGATACGGTTTTAAGAAGTTTTAAATTTGAGGTTAGGCAACCAAAGTCTGGCAGCAGTCACTACATTTACACCAAGGGAGGTATTCAAATTTCAGTACCATTTAAACGACCTTATGTAAAAGAAGTGTATGTAAAAAGAGTACTAGAGCTGATTGGAGGTGGAAATAGTGAAGAAA
>MFBO01000022.1:4805-5240 GCA_001774995.1 Candidatus Curtissbacteria bacterium RIFCSPLOWO2_01_FULL_38_11b
GCTGATTGGAGGTGGAAATAGTGAAGAAAGATCTTAAATATTATCTTAAATTAACTTACACGGCCCGCATAAAAAGGAATTCGGACGGGTCGTATTTTGCAGAAATTGAGGAATTACCAGGTTGTATGACAGAAGCAGACACAAAGGAGGATGTATTGAAAATGTTGGAGGATGCAAAAGAAGCTTGGCTAGAAACGGCACAAGATCGAGGTATCGACATTCCCGAACCTTCGGAAGATGAGTTTAGCGGAAAATTTAATGTAAGAGTTCCCAAGTTTTTGCACAGAAAACTTGCTTACAGGGCAAAAAGTGAAGGTGTAAGTTTGAATACTTTGATAACAACAACTTTAGCTAGCTCAGCTAAATAAAGCGAAAGCCAGTGAGAGAAGTCTAAGAGCGCTCTAGATGACGCTTTTTATAAGTTTTTCGAAAACC
>MFBO01000022.1:5303-10832 GCA_001774995.1 Candidatus Curtissbacteria bacterium RIFCSPLOWO2_01_FULL_38_11b
AGTTTACCCATAAATTGACTGTACGAAATATCGTGTTTTCCAAGAGCTGCGTTTATTCTGATTATCCATAAAGAGCGGTTTGTGCGCTTTTTTTCTTTTCTGCCCCGATAGGCATCTGATCCTGCGTGGATTACAGCTTGTCGAGCTTGCCTGTAAAGTTTTGATCTTCCGCCACGGTATCCTTTGGCAAGCTTTAGGAGTTTTTTATGTCTTCTTTTGACTGTTGTGCCTCTTTTTATACGCATAAATATATAATTTTAAATTTGAAATGAATTTTCATTAATTTAATTTTAAAAATTTAGATTTCAATGTTTGCATTATATGCGAAGAATAAGTTTCTTATTTCAAATTGTAAATTAAAAATTGAAATATCGTTTATCTGTTGTAGGGCATAAGTTTCTCGATATTTCTTTTCTCCGGCTTTGAAACAAAAGCCTG
This sequence comes from Candidatus Curtissbacteria bacterium RIFCSPLOWO2_01_FULL_38_11b, assembly GCA_001774995.1. Classification (GTDB taxonomy): domain Bacteria; phylum Patescibacteriota; class Microgenomatia; order Curtissbacterales; family GWA2-41-24; genus MFBO01. The sequence continues at coordinate 5,742 of MFBO01000022.1, forward strand.
TTTTTTATAGCGATTTTTAGCAGTTTTGGACTTTGAAGCTTTCAAGTGTCCTGCCATTTGACGTTGTCTTAAAATCTTGCCTTTTTTAGTAATTTTGAACCTTTTTGCTGCTGCCTTTTTTGTTTTTTGCTTCATCTTGAGTTTTTACTTATAACATTAGACTTTAATGAAATCTGAACTTGTATACCTTATCATGTAGAAAGAGTAGCTGATTTCTTATTATCAGTTTCTTGTTTCATATTTCCTTTAACTGGTTTTAGTACCGTTATATAACGTCTGCCTTGAAACTTTGCTTCCTTATCCTTGACTGCTATTCCATCTAATAAATAAAGGACTTTTTCAAGTAACTTCGGCCCGAATTCGGTATGAGTCATCTGCCTTCCTTTGAAAATGATACTTACTTTTACCAAATCACCTTCTTGCAGAAATTTTTTAATCTTATTTAAACCTGTTTCGAGATCATGCTCCCCGATAAACGGCGAAAGGCGTACCTCTTTAAGTTCTGTTTCTTTTGTGTGCTTTCTGGCTTCTTTTCTTTTCTTTTCCTCAAGATACTTGAGCTTTTTATACTCTATTATCTTGACAACAGGAGGTTTAGCGTCAGGGGCAATTTCTACCAAATCTAGTTGCTGTTCTTGGGCCTTTTTGAGAGCATCAGTAAGAGACAGTACCCCTATTTGTTTCCCTACCTCATCAATAACCCTAACTTGAGGTGCGGTTATTTGATGGTTTAATTTATGAAATATGGCTACTTTCGGCCTCCCATAATTTATGTCGAAAAGAATGCAAAAAAAGATATTAACATGGTTACGTTTTATTTGCAATTTCCATGTTGACTAAATGTTGAAAATCATCAAGCGACATTTGACCTAAGTCTTTACCCTCTCGGGTTCTGAGAGCGATTTTAGCGGCTTTTTCTTCCTTTTTGCCGACAATTATAAGGAACGGGATTTTTTGTAGACTTGCATCACGAATTTTGGCCTGCAAAGTTTCATTTCGCAGATCAACACTTGCCCTGATTTGAGTTTTTTTAAGCGTGCGCTCGACATTTTGGGCGTATTTTACGTTTTTGTCGACTATTGGCAGAATTACTACCTGAATTGGTGAGAGCCACACAGGAAATGCGCCTTGATAATGCTCGGTGATGATACCAACGAATCTTTCGAAAGAGCCAAGGATTGCTCTGTGAATCATCACAGGAGTTTCGTCTTCTCCTTTTTCTGAAACATATGATATTTTAAGGCTTTTTGGCATTGAAAAATCAACTTGAATTGTAGCCATAGTCCATGTTCTTTCAAGAGAGTCTTTAAAGTCAATGTGAATTTTTGGTCCATAGAAGGCTCCTTCACCTTTTAAAATCTCAAAATCAATATTATGAGCTTTTAGTGATTTTGAAAGCTGGTCTTGGGCTTGTTTGTAAGTTTTTTTGTCTCCTAGAGCTTTTGCGGGTCTGGTCGCCAGTCCGAAAGTGATTGGCAGGTTTAATTTTCTGTAAAGAGTAAGAGTTATATCAAGCATTTGGGTAATCTCCTTTTGAATCTGCTCTTTTGTGCAGAAGACGTGGGCGTCATCCATGACTAGTTGTCTGACTCTGAACATACCGTTTAATGTTCCGGATCGTTCATTTCTATGAAGTCTTCCAAATTCGCTAAACCTTATAGGCAAATCACGATAGCTTCTAGTTTTAAAGGAATAGACGATTGCTGACTCGGGGCAGTTCATAGGTTTTATTGAATAATCTTCTGTTTCTACTTTAAAGTTGAACATATTTTCTTTAAAAAATTGCCAATGGCCGGATTTTTTGAAAAGATCGCTTTTAGCTATTATTGGTGTTGCTATTTCCTCATAGCCATTATTATCGACAGTTTCGCGGATAAATTTTTCGAGTTCTTTAAAAATGATCATGCCGTTAGGGAGCCAATAGGCGCTGCCTGGGGAGGTATCATCAAAAAAGAAAAGCTCAAGCTTTCGGCCGATTTCTCGGTGATCTTTTGGTGATGGGTTTTTTGGAAGAGCTGGGGATTTGTTCATCTGATTCGCAGGTTGTTTTGCGATTCTTTGATGACGTCTGATAAAAACTGACCTAAAATTGGCACAAAATCAATTTTAGAAACGAAAAAACCTAAAGATACAATTACTGCTGCAGTGCCTAATGTTAGTCCGATCCCCCAACCGATACCTCCGGTTATACCAAGAAGTAATCTTTTCTTAAGAGAAGCTGTGGTCTCGATATAATATTTTTCGATGGTTTTTGGTTTATCTTCGGCCATTTATTTTTTTGGTGAGCCTGTTGATTCCAACAGCTCGGATGGAGGTTTTTCGTTGAACTTGGCATAAGACTCAACTCTTTCTCGGTCTGTGAGTTCAATTATATTTCCTGACTTTCTGTCATGGGCAACGAAAGGATCAGCTTGTCCTTCTTTACGGGGAGCTATTCTAACATCGATGACCTGAGATCCTTTGTCAGTTTGTCTCAGTATTTCATGTGGTCCCAGCGGTCCAGAATAAGGACCCGGTCCCTTTCTCAAAATTCTTCCCTCAAAGGGAATTTGTTCCTTTGGCTCCATAGCCATATTTTACCTTTAAGGTCGGTAAGATATCAATTTGTTGAATTTTTTTGAAGCTTATCCCCACCAGACTTCTTTTACACGACTTTCATCTGCGTTTGCTTCAAAGTACCCAAAGCAATAGTCGACAAGAGGGTTTCTCTCGAAAGGCTTGCAGGAGAAAATATCAATTAAAGCCTCTTTATATTTTGTAAAGGTGTGCACAGAGATATGGGAGAAATCGATAATTACAAGTCCCGAGATGCCCGGGTTTTCGGGCTTGCCCTCTGCAATTATAGGCCCCTCCAATATCGACATATTTACTTTTTTGACCACTTCTTCAAGAAATTCTCTGATAGCTTTAGGGTCCTTGATTTTTTGGTTGCAGTTTGAAAGATCGCAGATTATATGATATCTGGGTTGTTGCATCTAATCTATTTTTGCATCAAAAGCCAAATGCGTCAATTGCATGACGATGATGGAAAAAGCTGATGGTAGGTGATACAATTTAATCCTGAATTTGGGCTCATAGCTCAGTTGGTTAGAGCGTCACATTGACATTGTGGAGGTCAGAGGTTCGAGTCCTCTTGAGCCCACCGGTAGATAGTAGTGTTTAAATTAGTCGAGGTTAACCCTGTAGTGTAAGTGTGCCCTTCGACCCTTCAATAAAATTCAGGGTCGCCTTGAGTTAAATCGAAAGGCGACAAGCTCAGGACACTTTACCCTTGCAAAGTTAAAGTGCCTTGTTCGTGGACCTTCATCTGTTTGCCGGAAACCCAAGCGAGCATACCTGTTGTCCTTTTGGCATTTTGCCTTTGGGAGATGAGTTCCTTGGCGCTTTTAGATTCTTGGGCTTTAAGCCTTAAGAAACGGATAATAGTTGTTAGCAATTTGATGTCAAGAGGACCCACCTTTTTGGTTTGGCTCTGAAGGTGAACTTTTGTTTCAACTCCTTGTGATTTAGCAAGTTGTACGACCTCTTGCTTAAGAGTTTCAACTTCTTCGGTTAATTTGGACCGTTCTCTATCGGATTTCAGCTGATACGTTCTGTACTCTTGTTTTATTTCTGATAGGTACTGAGCTGATTTTTCACTATCTTCTTTTTGGAGTCTTTGAATCTCCTCTTGTTGTCTTGCCCTATGAAGATCTTCTTGAGCTAGGGTTTTGGGGTTGTTTCCGAGCCTTCTTGGTGTACCAAAAAAAGAACCCAGTTCTGCACCGAATTCCTCTGCTATGGGTTTTACCACTTGAGACCTTAGCTGCTCGAATGGTTCACTTAAAATTTTAGCTGCGTTTACCGCAGCTTTTGTTACCTGCTTTGGGCTGTTCACTGATTAACATTTTACCTTGGTTTGAACCTAAAGTCAAAAGATTGTATAAGATGGGGACATCGGTAATACTCCTGTATGTAGATGTGTATCAATATAACTCAAGGTGTGTTTGGTATGCAAGAGTCTTGTGGGGTCTAACGGAGTTGTATTCGACAAGCCACGTGCATAGCTTCTTGTTAAAATCATCTATGAAATCTGGGCTAAAGGTAAACCAATGCTGCAAAAATATAAAAATAACCACATAAGACCCTGTTCAAACCCGGTTTGGATTACCTTGACAAACCGGGTTTGAAGAGTTATTTTAACCTACCAACCATGCCTTACCGACACACACCTTTCATAACTGACCAGATTTATCATGTTTACAACAGGTCGATCGCAAAACAACCTATCTTTTTAAACCACAGAGATTATCAAAGGGCGATAAACACAATCGAATTTTATATGTACTTAAGGCCTCCAATCCGATTCTCACATTACAACCGTTTAGAAATAAACCAAAAACAATCCTTTCTGAATCAACTGAAGGAAACCAGAAAACCATCCGTAGAAATCTTATCCTATTGTGCTATGCCAAATCATATTCATTTACTGATAAGACAAGTTGAAGAGAAAGGAATCTCTAATTTAATGAGAAATTTTCAACACAGCTACTCCAAATACTTCAATCTTAAGAATGACAGAACTGGTGGCCTTTTCCAGGCAATGTTTAAGGCTGTAAGAATTGAAACGGATGAACAACTAATACACGTTTCAAGGTATATTCACCTGAATCCGGTTTCTTCTATGCTTATCAAGATAGAAAAGTTAGAAGATTATCTATGGTCATCATTCAAGGATTATATACTGGATACAAATAGTGTTTTAATCAGCCCAGTTTTGATATTGAAGTACTTCAAATCTAAAAATAAATACAAAGAATTCGTATTCAACCAAGCAGACTATCAAAAACGTTTAGAGTCAATTAAGCACTTGACATTAGATGTTAAAGTATCAGCGAATTAGTTTACATCCCACAAAGATTGTTGTTAAAGGAAAATCCTCTAAAAAGAGGGTAGTATTATCTCCTAAGAAAGGAGATATCAATGGGTGAGAAAACCATCAGGAATCTGGTTGAGACCAGAAAAAGAGTGGTTATGGATGTAAACCAAAGACAGTTGTCAGTTGACGTTGGTGCCCGGATACTAGGCATGAGTCGACAAGGTTTCTGGAAA
>MFBO01000022.1:10869-15911 GCA_001774995.1 Candidatus Curtissbacteria bacterium RIFCSPLOWO2_01_FULL_38_11b
GGACCGGACAGAATGGTCTGGCTTTTAGAAGACTGTGGCATTATCGTGTCCCGGGCAACAGTCTGCAGGATACTTGTAAGGAGGAGGTTAGTTGTACCTAAGTCTAAGGAGAAGCGAAGACCTGCACACCTTTACACCAAAGGTTACCCTGGAGAAGAGGTTCAGATTGACACCACAGAGCCACTTGGCAAATCAGGTCCCACACTGATTACGGCAGTTGATGATTTCTCCAGGTGGGGTATGGGAGATTGCTACTATGGCAACAGATCAGATCAGGCAGCATGGTTTCTAAGGAGAATGGTTGCATCAGCCCCTTTCCCCATCAAAGCCGTAAGAACTGACAATGGCTCGGAGTTTAAGAAGTACTTTACAACAACCTGTAATGAGTTGGGTATTAACATCATTAGAAATCCGGTACATCATCCGACATCAAACGGTAAGGTAGAAAGACTGCATAGAACTATCGAGGAAGAATGCTTCTGGAGAGTTGGTGCAAAACCTGATGATTTGGATTATGCCAGGTATTGGTTAAGCCGTTACCTTGGCTGGTACAATACCAAGAGACGCCATGGAGGCTACGGCATGAGCGGCAGAACACCGCAACAGAGAATCGAGGATTACATAATCAACAATCCATCATATCTTGAAGGGTCTGATGTAAACGAAACCCTGATACTGTACAGCACTTGACATTAGAATAACCCTGTTTGTCTACCTATTCCAAACCTGGTTTGTACTACTATCCACCCTGCCTACTTCCCTATCTTATACGTCCCTCTGATAATTCGCCAGGGGCCTCCTGAACCAGGTAGATCGATTGAGGAAAGATCAGGATCGTAATTGATTATACTACGATGATCCACGTGTAACTGCGCAGCCAAAACAGCCCCTTGAATTGGTTCTGAATCGTTGTTGCTAATTTCAATACGTGCGTTTCCAACTGAGAAGAATACAAAATTACCCCAAACGTGTACAAGTGGTGTGGCAGAATCTCCAGTGTAAACCAAAATCACAAAACCTTTGGTGGGACTAGCAGAAGTTGCAAAAAACTCTACATTTTCAATATCGATAGTGCCATCTACAACAATAGCTGTACTGGTGGATCCAAATGATTCATCAAGATAGATCTTAAAATCGGCATCTTGATCAACTGTTAAACCGCCTGTTATGTGAATTGGTCCAGTCACAGTTAAAGATGTTGGACCACACGTTCCTTCTACTCTCAAACTGACAATCTGTCTCGGGCCTAAACTGTGAGAACCACCGCAATATATAGTAAACCCATCGGCTCCACCAGCAAAAGCTTGATTGTTAAAAGAATCAACATCAAGATTGGGGAGTGCCAAATAATCTGCCCCCTCAGTCTCAGCTCCACTAACTGTAAGATTAGTTGTACCACCAGCCCAAACATCGCCATTAACAATATCAAAAGGAAGTAAATGGCAACCGCCTTCCCTGCAGGCATCCCCATTTGAATAAACATTGCCTTCAACTTGAGCGGCAGGGTCTATTTCTAATAATGCACCAATTTCGCCTGAATGGAGGACGAAGGGAATAGAAATCGGTCCCATAGCAGCATCAACTGTAATCACCCTTTTGGCTTTTGGATTTGTGCAGTTTGGAATACATCCCTCGGAGGTGATTTTTCTGTCTCCCCCCGCACCAACTATCGGGTGAACATCGACTTTAAATGTACCTTGCCCAAAGACAAGACCGGGAAAGTCGGGGGCGCTACCGCGAGTGTCATCGCCGTGGTAACTTAGGGGATTGGGGTCAGTATTTAGTTGGAAAAGTGCATGTTCAACACCCGCTTCTGCTAAAGAAACTGCCTGTTCATTTAAAATAGATGAAGCGCCAAAAGTGCGAAAATGGATGACTTTTGTGTAAAGAATTAAAGATATCATTACGACTATCGCCAGATAAAAAAATGCCAGAACCATTGCCTGGCCGGCCTTCAAAGATGCTCTAAATTTGGGCAGTGTCATCCTTGATTCAATTATGCACCGATTTGGAAAAATTTCGCAACTGAGGCTTTTGTAAAATCACTTTTACTTCATGCCCGCCAAAAGCTTGGCGGAGTGCGCTAACTAGCCGAGCTGCAAAAGATGCGGAGATTTTTACGTCTTTTCGCGATTTAGTGCGGAAATTTAAAGCCTCCTCAATCACACGCAAGGGGACCCTTTGCACTCTAGCTTCTTGCACAGTCCAGTCCCCCTCACCCGAAGCTTCAATATAACCATCTAGCTTTTCAAGCTTTGGGTCAGCATTAAGTGCTTCAACAGTTCTTGCCATCATAAAACCGGAAACCAATGTGCCCTTTTGGTAAAGCTTGGCAACTCTGACTAAATCCAAATTGTAAGGTGATTTAGAAAGAATCCCGAAACCCTCACCAATTGACTGCATCAAACCGTATTCAATACCGTTGTGAACCATCTTAACAAAATGTCCTGCACCGCCTTCTCCGAAATAATCAAAGCCGCCTGAGGGTCTCGCCAAAGAATCCAGAATCGGTTTGATGTGCTTATATGCACTTCTATTCCCTCCGACCATCAAAGGATAACCGCTACGGGCTGCAATTATTCCGCCCGAAACTCCAATCCCCAGAAAGCGGATACCATTTTGCGAAAAATGCTCAAACCTTTTTTGCGTATCGGTATAATGAGCATTTCCCCCGTCAATGACAATATCACCCACGTCAATATACTTCTCAACCTCATCCAAGATTTCCTGGGTTGCACCAACTGTCTTTGACCCTGAGCTTGCTTGCACTGAGTTTACCGAACGTGTCGAACGGGCTGGAAGCATTAGCCAGACGATTCTTGGTTTATCAAGTTTTGATAGCAAATCTGCAATATTCTCTCCAACTTCCAGCTCCCCTTTTAATTTCAAATTTCTAATTTCAAATTTCAAATTTTCAATATTCTCTCTCGTCCTATTCCACACAACAACCTCATGGCCTTCCTTGACCAACTTGGTCACCATTCGACTGCCCATTCGGCCAACGCCAATGAATCCTAATTTCATACAACGATTATAACTATTTTATAGATATGTCTGTTATTAAATAACTTTGTACCGCTGCTTTCCTATAAAAAATCGCCGGATACTTCTGCATATCATTAACCCCCCCGTCTAAAAGAATCCTTAATGTCTCCTTTTTCTCCTGCCCAAATATTAGAATCACAAAGCTTGTGAACTCGCCCAATGCTTTAAACGTCAAGCTGATTCTTTTTGGAAATTCTAGGCCCGCATCCCGCATCGCGGGAGAGGACCGCAAGCTTCGCTTATCTTTAACTTCTTCGGCAACTACATAATCGGCAGAATGAGCAGCCAAACTTTTAGGAAAAATTCCAGCAGTATGCAAATCTTTCCCAATACCCATGACCCCAACTCTTTTTTTAAACCTATTAAGTAGATCTTTTATTTCATTATTATAATTCTTGGCCGTTTGCAAAAATTCCAAACCTTTCAAAATTTTGTGTGATTCAATACACTTCTCGTCTGCAAATTCTTTAACTTTCTGATTTTTCAACAAAAGTTCGTTGCTGTCTTTATGAAACGGCTTCCCAAACCGCTCATCGACAACACAGATGGCACCTGGCAGCGCGTCAGCAGGTTTAACCAGCATTTTTAGATAATCCACAGAAGTTCCCCCAGAAAGCGCCAAAAGCGTCTTTTCATCAACTAATCTTTTTAAAATACCGTGAGCCTTTTCTTGTCCCTCTTCCCTATTCCTGACTTTTACAATTTGGATCATTTTTTACTTCTCGATTCCCCCGCATTGCGGGGTCACTCGAAGAATACTCGTACTGAGATTTATCGAAGTATTGTTCGAGTCCTATCGAGAACTTCCTCTAAATTCACTTTGACCTTGACTTGACAGCCTTCCACCTCGGTCCATCTGGGGTATCCTCGACCTCCACACCGATTTTCCTCAACTCTTCACGTATCTTGTCAGAAGCATCGAAATCACCTTCCGCTCTTAACTGCTCCCTTTCATTAATTAACTCCTTTGCCCCTTTTGGCAGCTCAAGTTTTCTGACCTTTTCAAGCCCCAACCCTAAAACTTCATCCATGACCAGAATCGATTGGTGTTTTGCAGACGTTGGATAATCGCTTTTGACCATTTTCCACATTACAGATATCGCCCGTGGCATATCTAAATCGTTATTGACTGCTTCTTTAAAATCTCCTTCAAACTCCGCACATCCGATTTTCGGGCTACCCCAATTTGCAACTTCCTCACGCAATTTCTCAAGTGCATTTTGCGCCGCTTCCAAAGATTTCCATGTAAAATTCAGTTTCGATCTGTAATGCGCGGTCAAAAATAAATAGCGAAGAGCTAAAGGATCAAACCCTTTCTTGATAATGCCAGAAAGAGTAAAAATATTTCCTAAGCTCTTGGCCATTTTTTCACCCTCAACTAATAAATGCTCACCCTCCATCCAAAAATTGACAAACTTTTGAGAAGTCGCCGCCTCACTTTGGGCAATTTCGTTTTCGTGATGGGGAAATAAAAGATCAACGCCGCCTGTATGAATATCAATGGTTCGACTTTGCAGTTCGGCCCTGAGCTCACTGCCGAAGGGCTCACCATTGACCCTGAGCTTATCCGAAGGGTCTAAACTTTGGCCTAAATACTGAATACTCATTGCACTACATTCTATATGCCAACCCGGCCTGCCAATTCCCCAAGGTGAATCAAACGCCTCACCCCGAGCTTTCGCACCCTTACTTTCTTTCTTCCAAAGCGCAAAGTCCTGCGGGTTCTCTTTATCATATTCATCAACGTCAATCCGTGCTCCAGCCTTTATACCCTTGACATTTGCACCAGAAAGTTGCCCGTAATCTTTGTATTTCGCAATTGAAAAATAAACAGACCCGTCCTTAACATACGCAAAACCCTTTTTAAGAAGTACACCAATTATTCGAATAATTGGTGTAATGTGATCTGTCGCTGCAGGGTATTTGTCTGCTTTGAGAAAGTTGAGTTTTTCTAAATCTTCAAAAAAAGCATCGGTATATTCCCCAGTCAGCTCACC
>MFBO01000023.1 GCA_001774995.1 Candidatus Curtissbacteria bacterium RIFCSPLOWO2_01_FULL_38_11b
CGAAAAACTCAAATAAGGTTTTAAAAACTATGGAATTGTTGAATAAGTGTTGTTTGTCTAAAAGGTCTCCATAATAATCAACAATACCAGCAAGTATTAGGCACGAATATAGTTTAGTACCATTAGATCTGAATCAAAAATCACTTCCAGTCCTTGAGTATTTTGCAAAAGTATAGTAGAATTAGTGCAGTTAATATAAAATAGCATATTAAATCGTGAAAGATACACCAAGAATACAAAAACTAATAACTTTCTCACCGCAGCTGTACCAAGTTGTTCTTGCCAAAGCAAAGCAATTGGGGCTTTCTTTTGGAGAATATATGAGACATTTAGCAATTATTGATGTCAAAAAAGAAGTTGAGCATCTGCCTATGGTAGATGAGGCAACCGACAAAAGAATTGGCCAAAGCCTCAAGGATTTGGCAGAAGGGCGCTACACTGAGGTTGATCCTTCCAATGAAAAAGCTCTTAATAAAGCTCTCGGCATCAAGTAAACCCCTCAATGTTTACCCTTAAAATTACTGCAACGTTTGCTGCAACTCGCAAAAAGTTAACGGGGAGTAACGAAGCATTAAATAAACGCATAAAAACTGCCCTTCAAAAACTCGCTCTTAATCCAGCTCATCCTTCACTACAATCTCATAAAGTAAATACGCGTAACTATGGAATTAGATGGAGTTCGTGGGTAACAGGAGACCTGCGTATTATCTGGGATTATGATGGGGAGCAAAGATTGGTTCTTATTGTTTTGGATATAGGCACTCATAGTGGAGCAGACAAGGTATATAAGTGATTGTATGGATACGATTCAAAAATAATCTTCCAATTTTTAAGCACAGCCACAAACTCGTCGAAAATTTTGTTAGAAATTTTGAGGCTACCACTACGTTCCGAAAAATAACTCCTTCCATTTCTCCCAATTGCTTTTTTTGAGACTGCTTTCATCGTTAGTCGTCAGTCGTTCGTCATCATCTTTCGGCACAATTACCACTGTCTCTCCCTCTTTTACCAGCCCCAATCTGTTTCTTATCTCCATCTCTTTAAATTCATTACTTTTTTTATACTCAAGATCGTTTTTTAAGGCTTCATTTTCGCGCTTTAAATCTTCAAGTCTTTGCTCTGCTTGGCTAACCTTTTCGCTCGTTCCACGAAATGACAGGATTTTTCTTGCGCTGTTAACTCCTAAAACAAATGCTATCAAAATTGCACTAATTAGTAAGAAATTGCGTTTCATAGGGTAGGTTTTTAACTTTGAACCCTACTATATATTATAATCTCTTTTAAATTTCCTATATCTTTAATTTAGACCCATGCTGTCTATCTTATAGAAGAACTACAAGACACTTACCATTTTCACTCTTGACAAGACCCATAGCAAAGATTATACTAACTTTTAATTAAACTGCTTTATCCTGTAGCCTGCTAAAAACTGCTGTCTAAACCGAACATTTGCTGCCGTAAATATTTATTGATGAAAAAATTAGACGAAGTACATAAGGAATTTATCGACCATTTAAAAGGTAAAAAACGAGCATCGGCAACAGTTTTAGCCTACGGAAAAGATATCGAACAGCTTGTCAAATTCTTAACAGAAGAGCTTAAACGCACCCATGTTCATGAAGTTAAAGCAGATGATATCAGAAACTTTCTTGAAAAGCTGGAAAAAACAGGCTACACCAAAAAATCAATTTCCAGAAAACTCAATTCGACAAAAACTTTCTTTAGATACCTAAAAGTTCAGGAATACATTACAGACGACCCTGCAAGCTTAGTTGATCATCCCAAATTTGAAACCAAACCCCCAAGAATTTTGTCCCCAATCGAATACAGAGCACTGCGCGATGCAGCCCGAGATGATGCCAGAATTGCTGCTATAATTGAAGTGCTTTTGCAAACCGGCATTAGAATTGGAGAATTGGCTAATCTGCGCACAGATGACATATTTTTCTCGGAAGGCGCCAAAGAAGGTAATCTATTTGTTAGAGCCCTGGAAAATCGCCTAGAAAGAACCGTACCTTTAAATAAAGCTGCCGAAACTGCTCTCAAAAGATATTTGCAAGTTCGCCCCAAAACCACCAATAAAGCTCTTTTTATCACTAAAACAGGTAAACCTCTGCTTGTCAGAAACATCAGAACCGCTATCGACCGCTACTATAAAAAGGCAGGAATTGCCGGCGCTAAAGTAAACGATTTAAGACACACCTGGGTTGCCCATCACCTGCAGTCTGGTGCATCAATAGTTTTAATCTCCAAAGTCGCCGGCCACAAACGCCTTTCCACAACCGAGCGCTACTTAGCTCTAGTACAAATCCCCAAAGGAGAGGAAAAACTGCGACTCGAACAACTTTAATCTCTCTGTTCACTTTACTTTTCGCTAAATTCTGGTAAACTGTCTTTGTGCCTAGGTATGTTTATACATTGCATGCCCAACTCAAACTCAAAAAAGAATCTGCAGCAAAGCTAGGCATTAATAAGATAAAAATTGAGAAAATCATCCAGTATCCGGAAGCTTTAGATGAATCAGAAAAACCGGTGATTATAGCAATTGGCAAACTTACTGAAACACTTTCTCTAAATGTGCCGTACAGAAAAGTAAAGGATAAAGTTCGAATAATCACGTTTTACCCAGCAAGGAGGGGACGTTATGAGAGCAAAATATTATCAGGAAGATGATCTTTTAGTAATAGAACTTGTAAAAAAAGCCTATGTTGAAGCTGAAAAGATAGGCTCATTTATCGTCCATTACGACAAGAATAAACAACCGGTTCTAGTTGAAATCCTCAATGCTTCTAAGCTCTTGAAAGAAACTTCAAAAGCCTTGCCAACCAACTTGCGCCAAAGTATTTTCTCCGCAACATAATCTCTAGCGCTGCTATCGGCTATTTGACAAACCCTCCCCCACTTACCTAAACTGGATTTGATGGAATTAAAACCTGATCAAACTGAAGGGTTATTATCTCAAGAAACTAGTAGACAAGGAACATCATTAGAGCATAAAAAATCAGAACTTATTGAAAATATAAAAAAAATCAATGAGAACGCTGGTGGACGTGTTGCCGCTCAATTTTCATTGGAACAAGGTGGTATGGTTTATATATTTAACGCAAAACCCCTACAGGCGTTACGGCCACACATGAATATATCGCAAGCAGGAATAAGCACGGAACTTGGTCCAATATTTGTAATTAGAGGAGCGTTGGGAGATAGATTGACTGATATTCTCTCTAAATTTAACAGCGGACAAGTTCAAGAGTTGCCTACTTGGAATAATTTGATAAGTGATATAGCCACTAATCACACTACGGGCCCAATTGGTGAAACTAGAACAATACTTCCGTTTGAGCAAGAGACTTGGAACCAAACACTTAGAAACGCTATGGCTATAGCAGAGCGTCAGATACAAACGGAAAAAGCTTTACAGGATGTTATTCCGCAATCGTTAGCCACTACACAAGAAATCTTGAGTAGTAGTGCTTCAACTCCCACTACAACTGAAGCACCAACACTGTTACCCACGCATACCTCCAAACCAAACCTTCCACCTGATCAAAGAACCCCGGCTTCATTTCCAGCCGATGACCCAAGGCGTACAGAAGCTGGTGGTCAAGTCGAGCCACCAGCAGACTTAAGACCTGTCCCGGAACCAAACACAATGATACCCAAACTGAACCTGAGCTCCACGGACAAACTTAACCTTTCTTCCCCGAATAGTTAAAACACAAAACTTTTCGACTATCTTTTACTACACCGTTTCGAAACAGTGCAGTAATGTAAAATCACAATCTTCCGTTAAAATTACTTTGCCTTCTTCTTCAAAAAACTCGCCCCGACATCCCAGAGAAGAATGATAACCATTGGTGTAATTAAAGCCCGCCAAAACCAGGAAACGTAAAAAATCAAAACTATTCCCCCTAGCGCCAATATAAAAAAGAATAGTTTAATTAAAATATTCACTAACTCATTCTAACACTTGCCCATCTTGCCCTAAATTTGCTAGTATACTGCCTAACCAGACCTCTGGGGTAAAAGCCAGATGTCTTTTTTTAGAGGAGGTGGAAATGCACAAAGCAAAAATTCTGGCAATTCATTGCATCGACCTCAGGTTTCAGGAAATGATCGACAAAGATCTGCAGCAAAGATCAAGTTACGGAAAGTTCGACCGCATCTCCATACCAGGAGCATCTATGGACTTTGAAAACGCCCAAAAATATGCCCTCATCTCTTTACAACTTCATAATCCGGATGAGGTTTTGATTTACGAACACGAAGACTGTGGTGCTTATGGCAAAGAAAACTCAAAGGATGTCCACAAATCCAACGCTCAAAAACTTGCAGACGCCTTGATGCAGGAAAAACCCAGTTTACAAGTGCATACTCTAATCGCTACCTTCAATGGCATCCAGCGTTTATAATCAGGGAGATGCAAGAAATTCACGTTGCCCTAGCAGCAGAAAAAATATTTCAAATTGGTCCTGTGCCAATTACTAATACCATCCTGACAACCTGGATTGTAACAGTGGTTTTAATTGCCTTTGCCCACTTTGCTACCAAAAAAGTTTCTCTTGTACCAACCGGTTTACAAAACATTGCAGAGGTTATGGTTGATACCTTTCAAGATCTGGTAGCATCCGTTGCCGGTGACAAAACCAAGGTTTTTTTACCAATTATTGCAAGCTTTTTTTTCTTTATTTTGTTTGGCAACTACTTTGGACTTCTGCCCGGCGTTGGCTCAATCGGATTTTGGGAAGAATCCCACGGCGAAAAACTTTTTGTCCCTTTCTTTCGCTCGATAAACTCCGACCTTAACACAACTGTCGCTCTGGCTATAGTTTCTCTAGTTACTACCCATTATTTATCAATTAAATATTTGGGGCTCGGAGGATATTTAGGTAAATTTTTCTCACTTAATCCTATTTTTTTATTTGTGGGCCTTTTGGAAATTATCGGCGAAGCAACTAAAATTTTATCGCTCTCCTTCCGACTATTTGGCAATATCTTTGCAGGCGAAGTTCTTTTGACAACGGCATCTACAAAACTTTTTGCTTTTTTGGTGCCGATTCCGTTTTATTTTCTTGAACTTCTGGTTGGATTCGTCCAGGCCCTTATTTTTGCCATGCTCACACTTGTTTTTATGGTAATATTGACGCAGAAACAAAGCCATTAGGCTTTGTCAAATTCGAAGCACGAATATCGAAATACTAAACAAATTAGAATGTTCAAAATTGAAAATTCTAAAAAGTTTGAAGGATTTTAATTTAGACTTTAGAAATTGTTTCGGATTTCGAGATTAAAATTTCGAATTTTCAACCTAAGGGGGTGACAATTTTGGAAATAATCTTGGCCAAAGGTGCAGCTATTGCCATCGGCGGCTTTGGACCCGCTATCGCTATCGGACTTATTGGTTTTAAAGCCATGGAGGCAATTGGCAGAAACCCGGAAGCTTCCGGAAAAGTTTTGCCGGCAATGTTAATTGGCATGGCTCTTGCTGAAGCAATCGCCATTTACGCACTGATCTTGGCGTTCACAGGATAATTAGGTAGTCGGGCCACCTGGTCATCAGGCAATCGGGATTTTTGGACCTGATTACCTGACTTCCTGATAACCCGACAACCTAAAAATTGCTATGCAAATTTTTGAAAACTTTGGTATTCAACCAACATTACTACTTGCCCAAATCGTCAACTTTCTGATAATTCTTTTTTTACTCAAAAAGTTCTTTTACAGACCAATTATTAAAGT
>MFBO01000024.1:0-163 GCA_001774995.1 Candidatus Curtissbacteria bacterium RIFCSPLOWO2_01_FULL_38_11b
AAAATTAACTAGAAAGGGGGTGAAAATAATATGGCAAAAGTAAATGGGCTAGAAGTTAATAATATAACCCAAATGATTGAAGGCGTTAAAGCCAATCCCGGTATGGCACAGGCAACTTTTTCTGCTACCACTTCTTGGAAAAGTGGTTTTCATAATAATGCAA
>MFBO01000024.1:175-322 GCA_001774995.1 Candidatus Curtissbacteria bacterium RIFCSPLOWO2_01_FULL_38_11b
TCAAACTAGGTGGAGCAAACGTATCCCATAGCAAAACTTTTACCGTTGAAGGCGATCATCCCAAAGAGCTTTTGGGAACAGGGCAAGGACCCACTTCTGTAGAAGTACTTTTAGCAGCTCTGGGTCACTGTATTGCTTCAGGGTGGG
>MFBO01000024.1:585-4532 GCA_001774995.1 Candidatus Curtissbacteria bacterium RIFCSPLOWO2_01_FULL_38_11b
AAGAAGCAAAATTGATCCATTCGGGTGGTGGAAGCAATGTTTTCCGAACACGCCCGGTGGGTCATTTTTGTTGCAGTAAAATGCGAGCAGTCCTAAGATGGCTATAACGTTATTGCGAAGCTATAATTAGGCTGGAAACAGGTTCGAACATGGTTCCCAAATGGACAGCCAATTTTCCTAGGGTTTTATCTCAGCAGGAAGTTCTGACATCTGTTAAGATATAGCGTATGGGCGTCGATCGGATAAGTGATCGAATTTCTAATATGCATACTTATACAGTTTTTAGTTCCAAAGCATAAACTAAATCTGGTAAAAGACCGTCAGATAGGAACAATCTAATAAACTCTGGCAGTCTGTGTAAGATAACGTCAGGAGCTCCAAATGTGCAACATACAAACAACTATTTTTTAAAAAATTCTCAGCTGGCTCTTTCTTCCTTTGCCGCATCATGAGATAGTAGTTTTTCATAAAGCAAAGGGGTTTCTTCTTTAAGCCAGTGCTCCGCTTCGTAATTTATCATTTCGTGTTTTTCGTCGGGTATCTCATCTAGAATTGGACCCATGAACCGCTTTGTAAACCAACAATATATCGCCTGTGCAGCAAATGGATTCTTACATACTCCATCAATTCTGTTCTTAAGGTCAAAGAATTGACAGGCTTCAATCTCTTTATCTAATGCTAAATAGGCATACCTATCTGAGGCAAATCTTGTACTAAAGTATTTATCCAATTCATCGCGCCTGTTTGCTGTTGTAGTACTTCTTTCCCAGATTTGCTCCAATTCCTCAATTTGGTTACGACTTATGGATCCCGAGGAAACAATTTCAAACCATCTTTCTTCATCTCTTAGCATGCTTTCATACTCCCTGGCTTTTTCTCTGTCTACTTTCCTAAACTCCTCATATAGTGAATCGAACATATATGAAACAGGAAAATCTATACCAGTTTGTTGAGTAAATAGATGAAGGTATCTTTCAACTAGGTTTCTTTGGATTAAATCATCTTCAAACCCTCTAGTTTTATATAGATTTAACGCGCCTTCAACATGGGCTGCAAATGCTGCTATATCTTTTTCCCACCCAAACGACTCTGCAATAGATGAGTAGAAGTAGATAAATGCTCTCTCTATTTGTTCTACATTAACATCTAAGGTTCCGTTCTCTCCAAGTTCATTAATAATTCTCTCTTTGTAGGATTCTATAATTTGTTCTGCTTCAGATTTTATGCGTCGATAAACATAGTAAGAAACTACAGTCTCTGGATCTTCTTCTACGTCTGGGGCATTTTTTACCCCCTTACTTTCAAAAAGACGTATTATTTTCCGCAGCATCTCTATATTAAACCTACTTGCTATATATTGACCGTCTATTTGTGCATACACTAGGGATTGAATCGTCTTTGCCAATATTGAAATCTTTTCAGCAGTCGTTAAGATATACCCACGAGTATTCCATTGGCTCTCTTGAGCTAAAAGGTTAATTATTGCATCAGTAGGTATCTCACCTATAGGCATGTTTGAAAAGGCAAACTCAAGGTAATCATCGATGAGTTTAGTTTTTTCCTCTTCTGTTGCATCTTTACCCATCATCTGAGAAATTGCAGATACTGTATTTAAAGTTAGGGTAAGAGTCGGGCTTTTTAATTTCACAGATTCGTCGAGGTACCCTTTTGCAATATTTGGGAGGAATCTATCGTGATCCGGAGTTAGCTTCCGAATTAACGCGCTAATATCCTTAAAATAATAGAAAAGCTCCCTTATATCATTTAGTTGGACACTTTCATCGTTTGAATCACCTAAAGTCTCACCAACGACACTATCAAGATCCACAATTCCACCTATTAGATTTACATTTCCCATAGTTGGATACTTATGAACTAGTCCCAGTGCATGCAAACGTGCGTAGTTCTTACCAATCTTCTTAGGTAGGTAATCCGAAAAATAGTTACTTACGTCTTCGGGGTTATCTGCAGAAAATTGCAATGGATCCGTTCTGTTCTCTTTGTTTGCCTGTATTTGTTCGATTAAATTCGTGTAGTAGAAAGCGTTCGCGATTGCCGTTTTTAGACCTTCCTCGTCCATATACCTCAAGTCTTCCACACGTTCATTAACCTGCATCGCGCGAACGCTTATAAAGTATGTTATGTCTGCCAAATACCTACTTAAAATAACACGTTGCTCAGGTGAGTACTGGTTGTCTGCGCTTGCTTTTTCTATAAGCGCTCTTTTTAGCTCTTGAAGATTTATATCCTTTCCTTCGTAAGGAATAACAAGGGGTTCTATAATATGAGTTAATACCTCGGTTTCTATTCCGGCTCTTCTCATAATCTCTGAGGCCTGAAGAACTCTTCTCATGTAAATACTCGACTGCATCCCAAATGTTTCCGCTGATTCTATAACCCTAGGTCGCGTTAGATTGTTCCCCTTAGTATTTAAGGATGTGAAAATGTTTCCAAACTCGTCAGCCCAAACAACTTTTTGACCACTCCCAAACTCGAAAGATCTTCCATGAAGAGGAGAGATTTTTCTTAGTGAAGTTTCTTCTGTAAAACCTGTTTCTTCTATTCCAATTATCGATAAAGGTTCGTATTTATCGTGCAAGAACGGGCTAGATTGCGGGGTGGCGCTTACACCCTGAATATGTTCATGAGAATATCCAACAACAGAAACAGAACGCACTGGCTTATAAATTTCGCCTGACATACAATTTAAAAATTAAATCTTTTTGCTTGACATTGGGGGAAGAGCTTCGGTGTTTGTCGG
The DNA here is from genome assembly GCA_001774995.1 of Candidatus Curtissbacteria bacterium RIFCSPLOWO2_01_FULL_38_11b. Lineage (GTDB taxonomy): Bacteria > Patescibacteriota > Microgenomatia > Curtissbacterales > GWA2-41-24 > MFBO01. The sequence goes on from MFBO01000024.1 coordinate 3,347, forward strand.
TCTTGGAGCTTGCGCTCTTGGTGCCCTAGTGGTTTCTCCTGCAGTTATCGCCTCTGTGCGATCAACTTGAGACATCTGAGGAGCCTGAGTTCTAAAAATTTCTGCTGTTCTCTTAAAGTTATCAGCTTTTATCCCGAATGCTTGAGCAAATGAAAGTTTACCACTTGCCTGAGCCCTTTGTGCCGCTCGCGAAGACAAAGAGGCAAGTTCTGGGAATAAATCAGCAGGGCTAACCTCAGTCAATAATGCTTGCTGAAGCATATCAAGAGCGGCTGCAACCATTTGACCGTTAAACGGAACACCCTCCATTAATAAAGCATTTAAATTCTGACGCACTAATTCTCCTGGACTTTGTTTTGAACCTCTTTCCATTTGCAGGTATTATACATTTAATAATATAGGAGATCAAGGATTACTATGAGCTATCATTAAAAATGTGTTTAAAATTTCGTCTAGGAAGCCTGTTAGGGGTGCGGGGGATAATATATTATTGTTTAGATTATTCGGACGACTTATCTTCTTCATTCTTTGCTTGATAAGCCTCCAGCAACTTGCTAAAATGAGCCAAGTGGCGAGGAAGCGTGCGCTCGAAATAATTTTCCTCTTACACTCCCAAGCCCCAGTAGCTCAACGGATAGAGCACTCGCGTTCTAAGCGATTGGTTGGGGGTTCGAATCCCTCCTGGGGTACAAAGGTAGTTATAAGTAAAAAGTGATAAGTGATAAGTTTTGGAGGTCGTAGCTCAATGGCAGAGCATTTGCTTGTGGAGCAAAGGGTTGGGGGTTCAATTCCCCTCGGCCTCCCATGTTATTCAAAAGTGAATCCCATCAGCCACCCCCTATAATTCCAACGTTGCCACCACCGGCAAGTGGTCAGAAATTGTAACTTGTGGCACTTTAAGCGAAACAACTTTAAAATCTTTTGACACAAAGATGTAATCTACTAAATATCCTCGTGGCGCAATTTTATGTAGTTTCGGGTGAGTTGTTTGCATAACTCCTGCTCCGGCCATCAAGTTATTGGCGACCGAGTTAATTATTCCAACAGTTCTACTTTCGGGAACATTATTTATGTCAACGCCCACAATAAATGGTTCGTTAAGGTTTTTTAGATAATCTGCAACCATTTGGGCTTGCCTCAAGGTTTCTTGGGTGTCAGCAGGAGGCGCAGTCCAGGCACCATGCCA
>MFBO01000024.1:4538-4958 GCA_001774995.1 Candidatus Curtissbacteria bacterium RIFCSPLOWO2_01_FULL_38_11b
TGCGTGAACATTTATACCCTCAATTTCAACGGTTGCATCGATTGCCAGTCGTGAAATTTCGGGCCAAATCGTGCTGTCCTCAAATTCAGCCAGAGTTAAAGGCCGGTATTTTTTTAGCGATAGAACTTTCAAATCTACTGGCTTATGTTTAGTCAGCACTGCGTTTCCAAACAGTGAATCAGAAGAATCTACAAACTCTAAATCTCCATAAAAATAGCCATTTAAACCAGTCTTTTCCTTAATATATTCGAAAGTATTAATCGTTTTATCTTCAAAATAATTAACTTCGCCGGCCGTAACTTCTTGCATGGCTACGATATCCGGCTTTTCTTTATTCAAGAAATCTACGAGAGAATCCATATACTTACCTTTATAAATGTTGACCTGGATAAATTTAATTTGATTTTTCATTAACCATAA
>MFBO01000025.1:0-1525 GCA_001774995.1 Candidatus Curtissbacteria bacterium RIFCSPLOWO2_01_FULL_38_11b
TGAATGCGGCCGGGTTTACTTGCCCGGTTGCAGGTGGAACACCAACTCCAACTCCATCACCGGTTTCTTCACCATCACCGATATCATCACCAAGCCCCACTCCATTACCTAGTCCATCACCTTCACCATCACCAACCCCTACATTATCAGTTGTTCTATCAGGCAGAGTATTGTCAACTCAAAGCTTCTCATCAACTGGGGTATCAGGAACAGCCCCCTTAAATGGAGTTGATCTTTCTGCTGATGTAGGAGGTACGGCAACAGGCAGTATCAGGTACCGCTTTGACTGTACTAACAATGGAACATATGAGCGAGATGTGACAACCACATCTGACCCATATGCTGTTGCTGACCTTTGCAGTTATTCAACAGCCGGCAGTTACACGGCAGCAGTTAGAGTTGACAGAGGGGGAGTCTTTGCAACTGACACCCTGCCAATTACGGTAACTACAGCACCATCACCATCACCTACATTATCAGTTGTTCTATCAGGCAGAGTATTGTCAACTCAAAGCTTCTCATCAACTGGGGTATCAGGAACAGCCCCCTTAAATGGAGTTGATCTTTCTGCTGATGTAGGAGGTACGGCAACAGGCAGTATCAGGTACCGCTTTGACTGTACTAACAATGGAACATATGAGCGAGATGTGACAACCACATCTGACCCATATGCTGTTGCTGACCTTTGCAGTTATTCAACAGCCGGCAGTTACACGGCAGCAGTTAGAGTTGACAGAGGGGGAGTCTTTGCAACTGACACCCTGCCAATTACGGTAACTACAGCACCATCACCATCACCTTCGCCTTCTCCCACACCACCACCTGTTGGCTGTACTCGTGCCAACCCTGCAGTTGCCCTTTCACCATCAAGTCAAGCAGCCAGAGCCGGGTCTACTCTTTCCTACACCTTCTCAGTTACCAACAGAGACACAACAGCTTGTGGCACTTCAACATTCTCATTAACCAGGACTGTACCTGTTAACTGGACAGGAAGTTTAACTTCAACAAGTCTCTCAATTGCTCCGGGAGCCTCTTTAGCCTCAACCTTAAGCGTGACCTCACCCTCAAATGCTACTGCTAATACCTACACTGTCACAGCCCGTGCCACTAACAGTGTTGCCACCTCTTTCTTTGCCCAAGCCTCAGCCCCCTACAGAGTCAAAACCTGCATCTTCTGGTTCTACCTCTTGTGCTTCTAAGCAAACTCCAACAGTCGTGCTAAAATGAATTTTAGGATGAAAGCAAGCCTTTTTTTGCTTCTCGCTTTTTGCTTCTGGCTTTTGGTAGCTAATACAACTCAAGCTCAAAGCGCACCAACTCTTCAAGGTGTATCAGTAAATATAGTCATTAACGATAGTGATGTTAATGAGGGCGATATTATCTCGACAACCAGTGATGGTTTTAAAAAATCCAGGCAGGAGCATGACCCTTTAGTATATGGGGTAGTTGTCGCGAGTCCAGTCCTTTCGATCGGACCTAAAAGTGATTCTACAAAGTCTGTTTTGTCATCAGGTGATGCTCAAAT
>MFBO01000025.1:1544-4447 GCA_001774995.1 Candidatus Curtissbacteria bacterium RIFCSPLOWO2_01_FULL_38_11b
AAAGAGGGCGATTTTATAACTACAAGTAATGAACCTGGTGTTGGCCAAAAAGCAACCAAAGCAGGTTATATAGTTGGCAGGGCTCTGAAGGGTTATAATGATCAAAATTCCGGTTTAGTTGCTGCTTCAGTTGATATTCAATATTTTGGTGGAGTAACAATTGGTGGCCCTTTGGGCGGTGTGGCAACAGGGTTAATTGGATTAATTGCCGATCCCGGTAATGCCAGATACGTACTGGCAGCAATAGTTGCCCTGGGAATATTAATTACAGGTGATATTGCCTTTATCAGGTTAATATCAACCGGTATTGTGGCAATTGGACGAAACCCTCTGGCCCGATCAATCATTCTTCGCAGTATGATAATTGCAGCTTTTGTTATTGCCACACTAGCAACTATTGGACTGGGAGCAATTATCGCTATAATTACAATAGGCAGATAATGAACCCTATTACGAAAAATGCATGAAAATAAACATAAATCCATTTGATCTATATACGATTGTAATAATTTTAAGTTTCATCCTAAGTTTCCTTTCCCTTTCGATGCTGACTTATCTATTTGCTAAGATCCGAAAGATTATGTATCAGCAGGAAGAAATAATATTACTGGATAACAAGATCCGAAGACGGGTGAGCAAAAAAATTGAGCAGCTGGCGACCGAAAGACTTGATGAAGTTATTAAAAAAACCTCGACCAGGCTTGAAGAGGAATTAAAAAAGCACTTCTCTGATTTAGCCCAGTTTGCAGCCAATGAAAGTAACGAGATGGGCAAATTTGTTATCAAGCAGCAGGAGGCTATAACCAAACAAAGCCAATACCATGTTGCCAATATGCTTCTAAAATCGGAAAAAGAAGTGGATGAGTACAAAAAGAATAGACTTATTCAGGTAGATGAACAGGTTAGAGATATTGTATTCAGGGCAGCCAAAGAAGTAATCGGCAGGTCAATCAGTTTTTCCGAACACGAGGATTTGGTAAATAAGGCCCTTGAGAGAGCCAAAAAAGAAAAAATCTTCGTATGAAGACTTCCAGTGACGTGGCATTTTCAGCTTTTGCCAATACAATTTATGATACTGTCGGGCTCAATCGATTAATTGATAATATTACTCTAATTGAGCGGTCTCTTTTTAAAAATAAAACAGGCCCTATTTCTCAAAAAGCCAGAGACTTTACAACAGGCAATATTATACCTATTTTTGAAGAAGTCGAAAAAGCAGGGCTTGTTGCCGGGACTGACGAAAAACAACTGCAATTTTTAAAAGATTTAGCAAGTTACTTGCAAAATCTACCAGTTATCAAAGTAACAATTGCTTTTGACCCAACTCAAAGCTTAGTTGTAAGGCTTAGTAATCAGATATCAGCAATAGTTGGGAGTAAAATAATTTTAGATTTGACTATTGATGAAAGTGTCATTGGTGGCGCTATTTTTGAATACAAAGGCAGGCGGAGCTTACAAACACTTCAGGATAAACTGGAAGGGGAAATCAAAACACTGATTAACAGTACATTTTCCACTTAATTTACATTTAAAAAACATAATCAATGAAGGATTTCAATACATATTTCAAAGAAACGGCTGAGATTGGCTATATCACTTCGATTATGTCGTCTATTTATTATGCTAATGGTCTGCCGAATGCCCGAATTAACGAACTTGTAATTACCGAAAACGGCACTTTGGGGATTGTAAAGTCGCTACTGCCGGAACTTGTCGAGGTGATGGTTTTTGAGGGCCAGGCACTGATTCATAACATGAAGGTAGTTAGAACCAATGAATTTTTTCAGGTTGGCGTCACTGATAAGTATTTAGGCAGGATTATCGACCCCTTTGGTCTTGCACAGGATCATTTCGGAAAGGTAGATACAAGTGGTTTTGTTTATAAACACATTGAAGCTGCTGCTCCGCAAATCAGCAGCCGAGTCAGAATAAAAAAACCACTTTTGACCGGGATAATGAGCGTAGATTTGCTTACGCCTTTAGGGCGTGGACAGAGGGAATTGATTTTGGGTGATCCAACTACCGGGAAAAGCACAATTGCCCTGCAAACTATGGTTACGCAAGCTAAACTTGGAACTGTTTGTATCTATGCGCTTATTGGCAAGAGGAAATCTGATATTAAGCGGGTTGAGAATTACTTAAAAAATATGAATATACTTAATAAAGCTATAGTAATGGCTTCGTCCAGTTCTGACCCTGCCCCGATGATTTTTTTAACACCATATAGCGCTATGACTCTTGCCGAGTACTTTAGAGATAAGGGGCGCGATGTACTTCTGGTACTTGACGATCTATCATCCCACGCCAAATTTTATAGAGAACTTTCGCTTTTATCGCGAAGGCCGCCGGGAAGACAGTCTTATCCGGGTGACATTTTTCATATTCAGGCAAAACTGGCAGAAAGGGCAGGCAATGTCAGGCTTAAAAATGGCAAAGAGGTAAGTATTACTCTGATGCCAATTGCGGAAACTCAAGAGGGGGATATGTCAGGTTATATTCAGACTAACTTAATGGCAATGACAGACGGGCACATCTTTGTCGATTTAGCTGAGCAGAAAAAGGCAAGACACCCCGCTATCAGCTTTACATTATCTGTTTCAAGGGTAGGTAATCAGACTTTAACCGGTTTAGAGCGTGAAGTTTCAGGCTATCTCCACGCTCTGATTGCAAAGGCCAGGAATGCTGAAGAGCTGGGCAGATTCGGAGTGGAATTAACACCGGAAACGATGCAGATACTTAGAAGTGCTGCCAAACTTGAGACTCTTTTCAACCAAGACGGCAACATTGTTATTTCCAAAGAATTGCAATTTATATATGTGGGTCTGTTTTTATCCGGTTTTTGGAATCAGAAAGATGTCAGGGAGTTAGAAAGTGATAAAGTTAAACTAAGATCGGCAAGTAAT
>MFBO01000025.1:4625-4930 GCA_001774995.1 Candidatus Curtissbacteria bacterium RIFCSPLOWO2_01_FULL_38_11b
TGAAATTGAAAGACTAAGGGGCCATTTAGCGCAAGCTCGACAGACGTATGTCAGTACCAAGGTCTCGATAACTCGAAAAAACAAAAAGTTGGGTTCTAATGTTAACTTAACTGCCAGAGCACCGACTCGCGCAAAAGTGATTCTTTTAGTTTCGTCTGAACCTAAATATTACGGTGAATTACTCGGGCATATGGCAAATGAATTCATAACCGAAATTAAAAACGGGTGTGATGGTTTAATAATTGGCATGCCGGGCAAAGAAGAAGTAGATAAAAGATCAACAAAGAAGATTAATTACACTTTTT
>MFBO01000025.1:4948-6888 GCA_001774995.1 Candidatus Curtissbacteria bacterium RIFCSPLOWO2_01_FULL_38_11b
AGCCTGACTGGAAAGTTGTCAATCAGGTGGGCAAGATACTTCTTGAGTACTCCCAGATTATTGTTTTGTTTAGCCAATTTAGAAGCATTATGGCCCAGGATGTAATCAAAGAAGATTTAGCAAAGCAGTTATCCAACGACCTGAACGTAGAGCCTAAAAAGTATTTAATAATGCCCAGCCCTAAAGTAGCTCTTGATTATATGGAAAAGCAGTTAATAACCGGGTCATTACTTGAAAAACTTTATGAAAATGGACTTGCTAAAACAGCTGTCAGGATAAAAATCCTGGAAATTGGTGAAATTGCCGAGAGGCTTTCGGTTGCTGTTGAGAAATTTGAAAAGTATAAGCGAAAAGTTAATCGTCAGATTAACAACAGAAAGCTTGTAAATTTGTATAGCGGTAGCAGCGTCTGGCGTGAGAAATCAATTTTTACGGTGTATAGGTGAGTGGAATGCCTGAAGAAAGCACAGGAACAATTACAGGAATACTTGAAGACGTTGTTGAGGTTTTATTTGCCAAGGATAAACCTTCGCGTCATGAACTATTGACACTGGCTGAGGATAATACGGTAAAGCTTGAGGTTTATGGATCCACACCCCAAGACAGGGTGACATGTCTTTCTTATACTGATCCTTCAAAATTATACCGGGGCGCAAAAGTAATAAGGCAGTTTGAAACAATAACCGTCCCTGTTGGCAGCGCGCTTCTGGGTAGAATTGTCGACGTTTTCGGGCAGCCTCACGATGGTAAAGGTGAAATCAAAGTTAAAAAATCGCGCAGTATTTATCAAAACCCTCCCAACTTTCAGTCAATTGTCGAGAGTCGCGAGATATTGGAAACGGGTATAAAAATTATTGATTTTTTTACACCTTTTTTAAAAGGCGGCAAAATTGGGCTTTTAGGTGGAGCTGGAGTAGGCAAAACAGTTATTTTATCTGAATTTATGCACAATATTACGGTTTTTCATAAAGGCATCAGTGTTTTTGCAGGGATTGGCGAGCGAATCAGAGAGGCTCACGAGATGATCGAAAACTTAACAGAAACTAATGTTTTGCCAAATGTTACTTTAGTATTTGGTCAAATGAACGAACGGCCGGCAGTCAGGTTTAGAACCGGCTACACTGCTGCAACAATTGCCGAATATTTTCGTGATGAAGAGGGTAAAGACGTTTTGTTTTTTGTTGATAACGCATACAGATTTATTCAAGCCGGTAATGAACTTTCGATTCTTATGAATACAATTCCGTCCGAAGATGGCTATCAGGCAACTTTATCATCTGACATTGGGGTTTTTCAGGAGAGGCTTGTTTCTTCCGGTAACGGTTCGATAACTTCAGTCGAAGCTATTTATGTACCAGCGGATGATTTCTCAGATGCGGGCGTGCAGACCCTTTTGCCTTATTTTGATTCCCAGGTAGTTCTTTCCCGCGAGGTCGCAGAAGAGGGCAGAAGGCCGGCGGTTGACATTACTGCATCAACATCCGGGCTTATTACCCCGTCACTTATCGGCAAAAGACATTATGAGACATATCTGGAATCTGAAAGAATTTTATCTCGATATCAATACCTTGATAGAATAGTTTCAATTGCCGGTGAGAACGAACTTTCCGGGGATGACAGGGTACTTTACCGTAGGGCAAAACTATTACTTAACTACATGACCCAGGATTTTTTTATGGTAACAAATCAAACAGGAAGGCCGGGTAAGTACGTCAAAAGACAAGATGTTGTTGAGGATGTTGCCGATATTATCGGTGGTAAATTAGACGGTTTTGGGTACGAGAAGCTTTTATATATTTCAACATTAAAGGAGGTTTTAAAAAGTGGCAGATAAGGTAGAGAAAAATTTACTATTTACTGCTATTTATATACCAAATTACAAACAGCAACTGGATTTTAAGGGTTATGTAAAAAGCATTTCATCTATAAATAACGAGGGG
>MFBO01000025.1:6897-9610 GCA_001774995.1 Candidatus Curtissbacteria bacterium RIFCSPLOWO2_01_FULL_38_11b
ATTTTGCCAATGCATGAGAACTTTGTAACAGTCTTAAGTGGTAATCTGGTGATTGTTGATGAAAGTGGCAAGAAAAAAGAGTTTGCAGTTGAAAGAGCACTACTTGAAGCTTCAAATAATTTGGTTAAGGTTTTTGTGGAGTTTTAGAGGGTTCAACCCTAAATGGGTTCAGTTCTCACTCCCGGAGTGAGCTTTGAAATAATCCAGGCACACTCCGGGAGTGTCTCTTGAATGTTGACCCTTCGACTTCGCTCAGGGTCTGCGGTCCCGCTGAGCGGGACCTTGACTATCAGCTTGATTTCTAGACAAAATGTGGTAAAATTATAGGGTATGGAAAGACTAATAGAAGCTGGTGCTAACACAGTTGAGAATCCGGAGAGGCGAAAATTACTGCGAAGAGGCTTTGAAGCATTATTGGCGGTTACGCTAGCTGGTTCAATTGTTGCGTCAGTCGATCGAATTTTGAAAAATCTAGAAGATCAAGAATCTCTTTACGGTGAGCCCGTTGAGGGTAGGAAGGGGGAACTCAAGGTAACGGATAATTTTCCTGATGGTTTACCAATTCTTGTTAGATCCGAACCCAATCCCAACGATGACAACATAATCGGCTGGGCAGAGCCGGGAAAAACAGTTCAAGTTCGAGCTTATCACGGTCATGTTTATCCGGGAATAAATGGACTGGGAGAATTTGAAGGGAAAGATGACAACAGTTATGGTTTATGGTTTAGAGTAGTAGGGCTACCTGTATACGTTAAAAAAGGTGAGCAGGTGGTCAAAGAAGCTGCGCACGATGTGTATATTGCTGGTAATTTCTTAAGGCCAGTAACAGAACAGGAAAAAAAGGACTTTTATACTTCCAGCGAATAACTCTTTCTTATCTTGAATAAGAATAGTCATAACATTTACAATTAGTTTGTTATGCGCTCTGAAAAATGGCTTTCTGATCAGCTTGAGCTTGTTCTTTCTAAATATTTTTCCAATATAAAAATTTCCAACCCGATTGAAATTAAATGGGGCAGGGAAGCTAAATACCGTTTCGGGTCAATAAGACTTATTAAACCAAAAGGTATCAAACTGTTAAGTAGAAGATCATATCCCCAGAAGAGCGTTATTACGATTACTTCGATGTTTAGAAGTGAGGGGATTAGCGAAAAAGTTGTCAATTATACTATTTGTCATGAGCTGTGCCACTATGCGCACGGTTTTTCTAGTGCTAATAAGAAGCTGTTTCGTCATCCTCACCACGGGGGAGTTGTCAACCGCGAGTTGACAGAACGCGGCGCAGGCGATTTAATAGGTGAATTCAAAAAATGGCTGAAGACATATCGAAGCGAAATTCTCAAAAATTCGAGGAGATAGAACAAATCGGTTTATCCGAAAGTCGATTACAAATCCCCAAAGACAAATTCACGCTAGCTATTTTCGCCTTGTTGTTTTTTGGACTTTCTCTTTTGGCAGTAGGAGCAGGAATGTTTCTATGGAAAGGATCAGGTGAAAGCGAAGATATAAAGATAATTGAAAGTGGTCAAGATTCTTCCGGTAAGATTGTAGTTCATGTGGATGGTGCTATTCAAAAGCCCGGTGTTTATGAATTAGGCGGCGAGGCGAGGGTTAATGACGCAATTTTTTCAGCTGGTGGCTTAAGTAGCGATGCTGATAGTTCCAGAGTAAATCTGGCAGCCAAAGTAAGCGATGGGCAAAAAATCCACATTCCAAGTGTTAACGATCCGGTATCGACAGCTTCGGGTGGTCAGGTTTCAGGCATTAACGATACCGGATCGTTATATGGTCAATCCGGGTTTATTAATATCAACAGTGCGACAGAAGGGGAACTTGATAAATTGCCAGGAGTTGGGCCGGTGACTGCGGGGAAAATAATAAATGGCAGACCATATTCTTCTGTTGAGGAATTACTTTCCAGGAAAATCGTTAACACATCGACATTTGAGAAGATAAAAGGGCTGGTGACTTTTTAGGAGAAAATTTCTAATTGATCTAATTTCTAATTTTGCGAAGCAAAACTTCGCTTTCTAAAAAAATCCTAATTACTCAATTTTTTAATTGTAATTTGGTGCTTGGAGATTATTTAGGTCAATTAGGTAAATTAGGGTAATTAGGTCAATTTAATCAATTCTTGATGTCAAAGATTCATTTCTTTATCTTTATAGCCTTTTTGATCTTCTTTGCTTCAATTCGGGTTATTCTTCATAAAGAGCCTGCTTTACCCAAAGATCAGCCGATCAAATTCGAAGCGATTGTTAAACGTGAGCCAAGAATTTACGATACATATCAGGTAATTTACGTTGCCGACTGCCGGGTTTACGTTGATTTATATCCGAGATATCACCTTGGCGACAGACTGATTGTTGAAGGTGAATTTGATCGCGAGGGCAGGATGTTTAAAGGGAAGGTGGTAAAGATTGGGCAATTTGCCAGTCTTAGCGCAGCAAGGTCGAAATTTCGCGAGAGGATTTCACAAAATGTCGGCTCCTTATTGCCTTCGCGCGAAGCAACGCTTCTTGTGGGTACTGTTTTGGGGGTTGACACGATTGGGCGTGAGTTTCGGGATGAACTTATCAAAACAGGGACAATTCATGTGGTGGTGGTTTCCGGGCAAAATCTTTCGATAGTTGCCGGGATGTTTTTATCGCTTGCCGGGTATATTGGCAGGCGCAAGTCTATGATTCTTTCGATTTTGGCGGTTTTTGCCTAC